>NZ_JBSIBZ010000068.1:0-57760 GCF_058245575.1 Streptomyces sp. UF-297
TCCTGGTTTCCCTTTCCGGCGGTTCCGACTTTACCAGATTCTTTTCCTTGTCGTTTCCGACTGGGATTTGATTCCGGCGGCCTTTGGATTGGCCTTTGTCTTTCGACGTTTCCGACTTTATCAGAAGCATTTTGGTCGATTGGATCGACTTGGTGTTCCCGATAGATATTCGGAGGTGCTCGACCGAATCGAAATTCTGGTCCGAGCGAAGGAGATGCTAACCGTTGCGGTCGAACTTGTCCAGTTCGAGGCAACTGCTCGAATCTACCTCCCCGCGGCACCCGTGTCAACGGGTTTCTTGGGGCGGAGAGGAGGCTAGCAGGTCAGAGGCGGTCGGCGCACATCATGCGGCGATGGGGAGGGCGGCGTCGCGGTCGGCGGTGTCTACGTCACCCGTCTCACCGGAAAGGGTGGCGCGGCGGCCCAGCACGTAGACGTACAGGAGAAAGGCCAGTTCGGCGGCGATGCCGATACCGATGCGGGCCCAGGTGGGGAGGCCGGAGGGGGTGACGAAGCCTTCGATCGCGCCGGAGACGAAGAGGACCGCGGCCAGGCCGACGGCCACGCCGAGGGCGGAGCGGCCTTCTTGGGCCAGGGCTGTGCGGCGGGGGCGGGGGCCCGGGTCGATGACCGTCCAGCCGAGGCGCAGGCCTACGCCGGCGGCGACGAAGACGGCGGTCAGTTCCAGGAGGCCGTGCGGGAGGATCAGGCCGAGGAAGGTGTCGAGGCGGTCCGCCGAGGACATCAGGCCGATGCCGACGCCGAGGTTGAGCATGTTCTGGAACAGGACCCACAGGACCGGGAGGCCCAGGAAGGCGCCGAGGACCAGGCACAGGGCGACGGCCTGGGCGTTGTTCGTCCAGACCTGGGCGGCGAAGGACGCGGCGGGGTGGCTGGAGTAGTACGTCTCGTACTGGCCGCCGGGACGGGTCATTTCGCGGAGGTCGGCCGGGGCGCCGATGGAGGACTGGACCTCGGGGTGGGTGGCGATCCACCAGCCGATGAGGGCGGCGACCGCGGTGGAGAGCAGGGCCGTGGGGATCCACCAGTGGCGCAGGCGGTAGACGTCGGCCGGGAAGGCGTGGGTGAAGAAGCGGGCGGCGTCGCGCCAGGAGGCCTTGCGGGCGCCGGTGACCGTACTGCGGGCGCGGGCGACGAGGGAGGTCAGGCGCGCGGTGAGGACGGGGTCGGGGGCGCTGGACTGGAGGAGGGAGAGGTGGGTGGTGGTGCGTTGGTAGAGGGTGATCAGCTCGTCGGCCTCGGGGCCGGTCAGGCGGCGCTTGCGGCGCAGGAGTTCTTCCAGGCGGTCCCACTCGGCGCGGTGGGCCGTGATGAAGACATCGAGGTCCATGCGGGGTCTCTCCTCGTTTCTCCTCGCGGCGCCGTCGGGCGTGGGATCGGCTGGGGCCGGTGTGCTGCCAGCTTGGCAGACTGGGGATGTCGGGAGTGGGGCGGGCGGGCCCGGGGACAGGAAGGACGGCGCACGTGAACGAGCTCGTGACGGGCGAGGCGGTGGTGCTGGGGCTGCGGCCGGCCAGGCTGCCGAGCCGGGCTCTCTCGGTCGCCATCGATCTGGTCGTGGCCTGGGCCGCGTACATCGGGGTGTCGATGGCGGTGTTGAGCGCCATGGCCTCGATGGACGACGCGTCGGTGGCGGCCGTGTCGGTGGCGACGTTCGTGCTGGTGCTGATCGGGGTGCCGATCGTGGTCGAGACGCTGAGCCACGGGCGTTCGCTGGGAAAGCTGGTCTGCGGGCTGCGGGTCGTACGGGAGGACGGCGGGCCGATCCGGTTCCGGCACGCGCTGGTGCGCGGGGCGATGGGGGCCATCGAGATCGTGCTGACGATGGGCGTGGTGGCGTGTATCGCCTCGCTGGTTTCGGCGCGGGGGCGGCGGCTCGGGGATGTCTTCGCGGGGACGTTGGTCGTACGGGAACGGATTCCGGCGCCGCGCCGGGCGGTGGCGCTGCCGCCTGCGCCGCCCTGGCTGGCGCAGCAGCTGCGGGCGCTGGACCTGTCGCTGGTGCCGGATGCCTGGTGGCTGACGGTCCGTCAATACCTGGCGCGGATCGGGCAGTTGGATCCGCAGGTCGGCGGGGCGATGGCGGCGCGGCTGGTCGGGGACCTGGTCGGGTGGACCGGGGCGCCGGTGCCGGGCGGGGTGCCGCCGTACGCGTACTTGGCCGCTGTGGTGGGCGAGCGGCAGGCGCGGGAGACGCAGCGGGCGTTCGGGGCGTCGTTGGGGGCGCCGTCGGTGGTGGCCGCGCCCGGGCAGGGGGCCGGGATGCCGGGGGCAGGGTGGCCAATGGGGCAGTCGTCGCCGCCGGAGGGGGCCGGGTCAGGGGCCGGCCCGGTTGCCGGCGGGGAGGCGGTGCAAAGTTCCGTACGGGATGCGGCGCGGGAGCGAGGTGGCGGGGAGCGGCGGTCGGGGTTTGCGCCGCCGGCGTGAGGTGGGGCGAGTGGGGGCGGTGACGGTGGTGCGCGGGGCGGCTGCGGCCTCGTAGGCGGCCGGGCGGTGCTCGGCACGGGTATGACGGCGGCGTTGTGCGATGTGGCCTGCGGTTCCGTCCCTCTGGGCATGGGGCGGCGTGAGTCGGCGGGCCGGTGCTCGGGGTGGGACGGGCCGACTGGTCCAGGGGTGAGGGCGGGGACGGGAGTCAGGGCGGCGGTGGCCAGCCGTGGTCCCGGATTCGGTCGGACGGGCCCCAGAAGGCGGAGGGGCGGGGTCAGCGGAAGGTCGAGGGCGGGGAGTCGAGGGATTCCAGCTCTATGCCGGGGGCGGAGAGGACCACGTCGCCGGCGAGGTGGACGGAGTGCTGTTCGCCGGTGGCCAGGTCGTTGACCTGGTATTCGTCCACGGTCAGCGGGTCGTTGTCAGTGGCGTGTGCTGTGCTGTTCAGCAGGGCCCAGGACTGGTCGACGGTGCGGGGGGCGAGGACGGGGGGTGTGAAGGCGACGAGGCGGGTGCGGACGGCGCCGGTGCCCTGGGTGGGGCGCAGCAGGCGGGCCGTGGCGACGAGGAAGGCGGGGGACGCGCCAGTGAAGGCGTGGGCGGGGACATTGCCTTCGGTGGCGTGGGTGCCGGTGGGGTCGGTACGCACCCAGGTGACGCCGTCCAGGGCGGCGCCGCGGATCTGCCAGGCGGCGGCGTGGAGTTCGAGGCGGATGGGGCGGCCGAGGTCGTCGAGGGTGAGGTCGACGGAGCCCGCGTGATCGCCGGAGGGGGTGGTGATCTGGGAGACGTAGCGCCAGCCGGAGGGGCCGGTGGCGCAGTGGAAGTGCTCGTCGCCGAGGGGGGTGTGATCGTGCGGGTCGTGGAGGGAGTAGCGGCCGCGGGGCATGGGGGTCCTTCGGGTGGGGCCGGGGTGAGGCGCTCGAAGGGGCCTTCATGGGCCAGGCCCCCGCCCTTGGGGGACGGGGGCCTGGACTACCGGCTGCTGCTGGCGCGGGTGGTCAGCAGTGAATCAATTGCGGATCAGTAGCGGTAGTGGTCGGGCTTGTACGGGCCCTCGACCGGGACGCCGATGTAGTCGGCCTGCTCCTTGCGCAGCGTCGTCAGCTTCACGCCCAGCGCGTCCAGGTGGAGACGGGCGACCTTCTCGTCGAGGTGCTTGGGGAGCACGTAGACGTCGGTCGGGTACTCGGACTGCTTGGTGAACAGCTCGATCTGGGCCAGCGTCTGGTCCGCGAAGGAGTTGGACATCACGAACGACGGGTGGCCGGTGGCGTTGCCGAGGTTCAGCAGACGGCCCTCGGACAGGATGATCAGGACCTTGCCGTCGGGGAAGGTCCAGGTGTGCACCTGCGGCTTGACCTCGTCCTTGACGACGCCCGGGATCGCGGCCAGACCGGCCATGTCGATCTCGTTGTCGAAGTGGCCGATGTTGCCGACGATGGCCTGGTGCTTCATCTTGGCCATGTCGGTGGCCATGATGATGTCCTTGTTGCCGGTCGTGGTGATGAAGATGTCCGCGGTCTCGACGACGTCGTCGAGGGTGGCGACCTGGTAGCCGTCCATCGCCGCCTGGAGGGCGCAGATCGGGTCGATCTCGGTGACGATGACGCGGGCGCCCTGGCCGCGCAGGGACTCGGCGCAGCCCTTGCCGACGTCGCCGTAACCACAGACGACGGCGGTCTTGCCGCCGATGAGGACGTCGGTGGCGCGGTTGATGCCGTCGATCAGGGAGTGCCGGCAGCCGTACTTGTTGTCGAACTTCGACTTGGTGACGGCGTCGTTGACGTTGATCGCCGGGAAGAGGAGGACGCCGTCGCGCTGCATCTCGTACAGGCGGTGGACACCGGTGGTGGTCTCCTCCGTCACGCCGCGGATCTCAGAAGCCAGCTTCGTCCACTTCTGGGGGGACTCGGCCAGGGTGCGGTTGAGCAGCTGGAGGATCGCGCGGTGCTCTTCGTTCTCGGCGGTCTCCACCGCGGGGGCCTTGCCGGCCTTCTCGTACTCGACGCCCTTGTGGACCAGGAGCGTGGCGTCGCCGCCGTCGTCCAGGATCATGTTGGGGCCGCCGGTGGGCGAGTTGGGCCAGGTCAGCGCCTGCTCGGTGCACCACCAGTACTCCTCCAGCGTCTCGCCCTTCCAGGCGAAGACCGGCACGCCGGCCGGGGCGTCGGGAGTGCCGTTGGGGCCCACCGCGATGGCGGCGGCGGCGTGGTCCTGGGTGGAGAAGATGTTGCAGGAGGCCCAGCGGACCTCGGCGCCGAGCGCCACCAGGGTCTCGATGAGGACGGCGGTCTGCACGGTCATGTGCAGCGAGCCGGTCACCCGGGCGCCGGCCAGCGGCTGGGAGGCGGCGTACTCCTTGCGGATCGCCATCAGGCCGGGCATCTCGTGCTCGGCGAGGGTGATCTCCTTGCGGCCGAAGGCGGCGAGGGAGAGGTCGGCGACCTTGAAGTCCTGGCCAGTGGCTGCTGTCGTCATGGTGGGGCTGCTCCTCGGGAGGTCGAGGTGGACACGGGCTGTCAGTCTGCGGCGCGGGCAGGCAGAATCATCAGCGGAAGCGGATACACCTCTCCCCTGGCCGCAGCGCAGTCCGTCGGAGGCCCTCTCTCCCTCGGCCGGTCCGTCGCGCGAACCGCCCGACCGCCATCAGCAGCGACGTCTGGCACTGGGCACGAATCTACACCGATCGGCCCAGTGAACCCCAGCCCGTCCGTGCAGATTCGGCAAGTGACCCCTGGCGTGCGGCGGGGCGGAGAGCGCTGTGGCTCGGGGCCAGGGGATGTGCGTACGGTCCCGCTCGTTCCCCCGGGGGCGGGAGGCCCGGCGTTCACGCGCGAGGGAGAGCTTCGCCGTCCGCCGGGGGCGGGCCGTGCGGCGGGGTCGTCGAGGCGCCGCCTGCCTGGTGGCGGCCGGTGTGCGGGGTCCGTCGTACGGAGGAACAGTGGGGGTTCCAAGACGGGACTCAGAGCACTTTGCTCCCCGGCCCGTGTGTTGCAGGATGCGAGGAGCGCGGGAACACTTGCACGGCTTCGCGCGCCCGTCCGTTAGGAGAACCACGTGACCACCAGTCCAGCCGATCCCCCCGAGGACGCGGGGAGGGACGGGCAGGGTCTGAAGCTGCTCGCTGTGACCGCCTGCCCCACCGGCATCGCCCACACCTACATGGCCGCGGAAAAGCTGGCCCAGGCCGCCGAGTCGCTCGGCCATGAGATGAAGGTGGAGACGCAGGGCTCGATCGGGGCCGAAAATGTCCTGTCTGACAACGATGTCAAGAGCGCCGACGGCATCATCATCGCCGCGGACAAGGACGTCGACCCGAGCCGTTTCGTCGGCAAGAAGCTGTTGGTGGTCGGTGTCGCCGAGGGCATTCACCACCCGGAGCAGCTGATCGAGCGGGTGCAGAGCGCGCCCGTGTACGCGGGGGACGGTGGCGCGGCCGGGGGCGGCGGGGCCGCGGCGGCCGGCGGCGGTGGCGGTGGCGGTGGCGGTGGCGGCAAGGAGCGCAGCGTCGCGTACAAGGCGCTGATGAACGGCGTCAGCTACATGATCCCGTTCGTGGTGGTCGGCGGACTGCTGATCGCCATCTCGCTGGCGCTGGGCGGGCACACCAGCCCCGAGGGCGGGCTGGTCATCCCCGACGGGTCGTTCTGGAAGCACGTCAACGACATCGGCGACATCGGCTTCAAGCTGATGGTGCCGATCCTCTCCGGCTATATCGCGTACGCGATCGGCGACCGGCCCGCGCTGGTGCCGGGCATGATCGGCGGCTGGATCGCCAACAACGGCGCGCTGTACGACTCCAAGGCGGGCGCCGGCTTCATCGGCGCGATCGTCACCGGCTTCCTGGCCGGATACCTGGTGCTGTGGATCAAGAAGGTCAAGGTCCCCAAGTTCGTCCAGCCGATCATGCCGATCATCGTGATCCCGATCGTGGCGACCACCGCGCTCGGGCTGTTCTTCATCTACGTCATCGGCAGGCCCATCTCGTGGGTGTTCACGCATCTGACCGACTGGCTCGCCGGCATGACCGGGACCAGCGCGATCCTGCTCGGCGCGATCCTCGGCCTGATGATCGCGTTCGACATGGGCGGGCCGGTCAACAAGACGGCGTTCCTCTTCGGCGCGGGGCTGATCACCACCGGCAACCAGACCGTGATGGGCATGTGCGCCGCCGCGATCCCCGTCATGCCGCTCGGGCAGGGGCTGGCCACGCTGATCCGTAAGCGGCTGTACTCCCAGCAGGAGCGGGAGACCGGTATGGCCGCGCTGTTCATGGGCCTGTTCGGGATCTCCGAGGGCGCGATCCCGTTCGCCGCCGCGCGCCCCGCGCAGGTCATTCCGGCGAACATGCTCGGTGGCGCGGCGGCCGGTGCCGTCGCGGGCATGGCCGGGGTGACGGACGCGGTGCCGCACGGCGGTCCGATCGTGGCGGTGCTGGGCGCGGTCGGCGGGGTGCCGATGTTCTTCCTCGCGGTGGCCGTCGGTTCGGTGGTCACGGCGCTCGCCACGGTGGCGCTGGTCGATCTCGCGGAGCGCAAGAAGAACGGCGGTGCGGCGGCGTCCCCGGCGCCCGAGCCGGTGCCCGCCGGTGTGGGAGCAGATGTGGGAGCGGGTGGCGGCGCCTCGGTGGCGGCCGCGTCGGCGGCGGCTCCTGCTGTGGCCGGAGGGCAGGCCGGCGGAGCGCGTACGGCAGCGGATGCCCGTACGGAAGAGACGCCCGGAGCCGAGGGCGGCGAGGTGCTGTCCGGGTATCTCACCGGGCGGACCGTGAAGGTGAGCCTGGACTCCGCCGAGAAGGAGGCGGCGATCCGCGAGATGGCCGAACTGGCCGCCGCCTCCGGCAAGGTGGCGGACGTGGACGAGCTGGTGCGGGTGGCGCTGGCCCGCGAGGCGCAGGGCACCACGGGCCTGGGCGAGGAGATCGCCATCCCGCACGCCAAGACAGACGCGGTGAGCGCCCCCGTGGTCGCCTTCGCGCGCTCGGCGCAGGGCATCGACTGGGGTTCGCTGGACGGCACGCTGGCCAAGCTGGTCTTCATGATCTCGGTGCCCGAGGCGGCGGCGGGCGATGAGCATCTGCGCATCCTGGCGCTGCTGTCGCGCAAGCTGATGGACACCGGCTTCCGGGAGCGGCTGCAGAGCGCGCCGGACGCGGAGGCGGTGCTGCGGGTGCTGGGCGAGATCACGTAGCGGCCGGACAGCCGTACGGACCACGGGAAAGGGCCCCGCACCTGCGAGAGGTGCGGGGCCCTTGGGCGTACGGGCGCGGTCGGCCGCCGGCCGGCTCAGTGGCCGCCGGGTGCCTTGGCCGGGTCGCCGCCCGCCGCCGCGGCCTGCTCGCGGTAGATGTCCGGCTCCAGGTAGATGACCCGGGCGATCGGTACGGCCTCGCGGATGCGCGCCTCGGCGGCGTTGATGGCGTCGGCGACCTCGGTGGCCGTGTCGTCGTGCTGCACCGCGATCTTGGCGGCGACCAGGAGTTCCTCCGGGCCGAGGTGCAGGGTGCGCATGTGGATGACGCGGGTGACGGTGTCGCCGTCCACCACGGCGGCGCGGATCTTGGCGACCTCGTCGGTACCCGCCGCCTCGCCCAGCAGCAGGGACTTGGTCTCGGCGGCGAGGACGATCGCGATCAGGACGAGCAGGGCGCCGATGCACATCGTGCCGATGCCGTCCCAGATGCCGTCGCCGGTGGCCAGGGTGAGGCCGACGCCGGCCAGCGCCAGGACCAGGCCGACCAGCGCGCCGAGGTCCTCCAGGAGGACGACCGGCAGCTCGGGTGCCTTGGCGCGGCGGATGAACTGGGCCCAGGTCTGCTTGCCGCGGACCTCGTTGGACTCCTTGATGGCCGTACGGAAGGAGAAGGACTCGGCGATGATCGCGAAGACCAGGACGCCGACCGGCCAGTACCAGTGGTCCAGCGCGTGCGGTTCCTTGATCTTCTCGTAGCCCTCGTAGAGCGCGAAGACGCCGCCGATGGTGAACAGGACGATGGAGACGAGGAAGCCGTAGATGTAGCGCTCGCGGCCGTAGCCGAAGGGGTGCTCCTCGGTGGCGGCGCGCTTGGCCTTCTTGCCGCCGAGCAGCAGCAGGCCCTGGTTTCCGGAGTCCGCGAGCGAGTGCACGCCCTCCGCCAGCATCGACGACGAGCCACTGAAGGCGAACGCCACGAACTTCGCTGCGGCGATCGCCAGGTTGGCGCCCAGCGCCGCGACGATCGCCTTGGTTCCGCCTGATGCACTCATGGGTGCCGCTTGTCCCTTCCGTCGACCGGCCGCTGTACGCGTCACATCACCGGCTGCTTTACGAGCTCTTTAGGCGCGCCATTGTTGCAGCACGGTCGACGGGGGCCGCACCAGGAGGCGGCTAGGGCGCTTCTGACGGGTCTCCGCGATGTCGCGGAGACCCGTCAAAAGCGCCCTAGGGTCACAACTAGGCCACCACTGTTGCCCGGAAGAGTGTGCCCTCGCCGGTGACGGCGACGTCCTCGGCGGCGGGGGCGAAGGCCGACTGGCCCGGTGCGAGGGTCAGTTCGGTCCCGGGGGTGGTCAGCCGGATCCGGCCCGCGGTGCACAGCAGGATCTGGGGGGTGCGGGCGGGCAGGGTGCGGGGGGCGGAGCCGGGGGCCAGGACGTGGCGCGAGAGGCGGAACTCGTCGATGGGCGTCTCGTAGATCTCCTCGCCGTCCGCGGTGGCCTCGGGGCGCAGGACGCCCGCGTCGCCCGCCTCGAAGCGGACGATGCGCAGCAGTTCGGGCACATCGACGTGCTTGGGGGTCAGCCCGCAGCGCAGCACGTTGTCGGAGTTGGCCATCAGCTCGACGCCCAGGCCGTTGAGATAGGCGTGCGGGATGCCGGCGCCGAGGAACAGGGCCTCGCCGGGCTGGAGGCGTACGTGGTTCAGGAGCATGGCGGCGATGACGCCGGGGTCGCTCGGGTAGTGGTGGGCGATGGCGGCGTAGGCGGCGTAGGAGTCCGCGTACGCTCCGCCGGCGGCCGCCAGGCGCTGGGCCACGGCCGCCGCCTGGTGCACGGTCTCGGCCATCGCGTCGCGGTCGGCGCTCAGGACGGCGGTGAGGACCTCGCGCAGCGCGGCCTCTTCGGGCTCGGCGCGCAGGATGTCGGCGTACGGCTTGAGGCTGTCGACGCCCAGGCCCTCCAGGAGGGCGGCGGCCTCGGCGGGGCGCCGGAAGCCGCACAGGCCGTCGAAGGGCGTGAGGGCGCAGATCAGTTCGGGCTTGTGGTTGGCGTCCTTGTAGTTGCGGTGCGGGGCGTCGAGGGGGACGCCGCGCCGCTCCTCGTCGGCGAAACCTTCCTTCGCCTGGGTCAGGTCCGGGTGCACCTGGAGGGAGAGCGGCGCTCCGGCGGCCAGCAGCTTGAGCAGGAAGGGCAGCCGGGGGCCGAAGGCGCGTACGGCGTCGGGGCCGAGCTCTCTCTCCGGGCCGGCGGCGATCACCTCGGCCAGGGAGACGGGGCCGTCGCCGCGGTCGATACGGGAGGGGGCGCCGGGGTGGGCGCCCATCCACATCTCGGCCTGGGGCTCGCCGGTCGGCTGTTCGCCCAGGAGCTCGGGGATGGCGGTGGTGGAGCCCCAGGCGTAGGGGCGCACGGTGTTGGCAAGGCGGTCCATGGCGGAGGGTTTCCTGACTGTTGTACGTGCCCTGGCGCGGGCCGGGTCCCTAACCGGCTGCCGCGGGGCGTTCGTGACGGGCAGTGCGGCGGCAGGAGTTCATGGTCGCTCGGTGCCGGCGAGCGCCAGGTAAACGGCGGCGAAATCCGTGACGGCGAGGAGTTCGGCGGCGGTTTCCAGGGCGCTGCCCTCGTTGGGCTCCAGCTCGCTGACGGCGGTGTCGCGGCCGAGCGCGAGGTCGCGGGCGGCGGGTGCGGCGGACAGCGGGCCCGGCTCCTGTTCGCGCAGCAGGACGATGCGGGCGTGCAGCGCCTCGGGCTGCTCGACGCGGTCGCGGAAGAAGTCGTCCGGGTCGGCGCCCGCCGCGAACGCGCCGCTGAGCAGGGTGGCGTGGGTGGCCAGCGCCTCGGGGAGCGCGGCGGCCAGCGCGGGGCGGCCGGCCAGCCCGGCCAGCGCGGTGGCGAAGTGCCGCCCGACGGCTCCGGCCACATCGCCCTCGGTCCAGATCAGCGGCAGCGTGTCGGCGAGTTCGGCGGCCAGGGTCTTGGCCGGGTTGCTGTACGTGGCGATCGCCGGGCCGCAGCGCTCGGCGACCTGGTCGAGCCGGTCGGCGAGCTGGGCCAGCGCCTGGGGCGGGGCGGTGAGCAGGCCGATGCGGTCGGCGAGCGCGAGGAGCGGGGTGAGCAGCGACCACAGGGTGCCGGGGGCGGCGGGGGGCGCGCCCTCGATGTCGAACTCGGTGTCGTACACGGTGGTGGCCAGCGGGACGGTCAGGCCGCGGGCCTGGGCCAGGGCGTCGGCCAGCGGGGCGCCCGCGGGGGTGACGCCGACGACGGCGCAGCCGCGGCGGTAGGCCTGCTCGATGAGTTCGGCCAGGCCCGGGTCGCCGCCGTCGGGGCCGAGGACGAGCAGCAGGTCCAGCGGGCCGCTCCAGCCGGGCAGCGTCCAGCGCAGAGCGCCGGGAGCCGGGGCGACGCCGGTGGGGTGGATCAGGGTGACCGGGCAGCTGCCGCCGCCGAGCGCGCCGAAGAGGTCGGCGACGCAGGCCGCGGCCGGTCCGGGGCCCGCGACCAGGACGGTACGGGGCCGCCCGTCGGGCCTGAGGTCCCGGATGCCGGCTTCTTCGGCGTTACGGGAGGCCGTCCGCACCCGCGCGCCGGATTCGGCGACGCCGCGCAGCAGCCCGTGCCGGTCGGCGCGGGCCAGGGCGTCGGGGGCGTCGAGAAGTGACTCGTCGAGCATGGTGTGCGCTGCCTCCGATCGCCGGGTGCAAAAGGGCTGTGCCGCCGGGTCAGGCGGGGCGGCGCGCCTCGTCGACCAGCAGGACGGGGATGCCGTCGCGGATCGGGTAGGCCAGGCCGCACTCCGTGGCGGTGCAGACCAGCTCGGCGGGCTCGGCTCCCGACTTGTCCTCCAGCGGGGCGTGGCACGCCGGGCAGGCGAGGATCTCCAGGAGGCTGGCTTCGACCGGCATGGCGGCTTCCCCTTCAGGGTGGTGGTGGGTGCGGTGCTCCGCGTTGTCACGGCCTGGCCAGCCTACCGCCGGGCCGCGCCCCGGGCGCGGCCCGGCGGTGGCCGGTCGAGGCATCCTCAGGCGCGGACCACGGCCAGGACCTCGTCGCGCACGCGGGCCACGGTCTGGGCGTCGCGGGCCTCGACGTTCAGGCGCAGCAGCGGCTCGGTGTTGGAGGCGCGCAGGTTGAACCACCAGTCGGCGGCGGTGACGGTCAGCCCGTCCAGCTCGTCGATCTGCACGCCCTCGATGCCCTCGTACGCGGCCTTGATGGCGGCCAGGCGGCCGGCCTGGTCCCCGACGGTGGAGTTGATCTCGCCGGAGGCGGCGTAGCGGTCGTAGGAGGCCACGAGCTGGGACAGCGGGCCGTCCTGCTCGCCGAGGGCCGCCAGCACGTGCATCGCGGCGAGCATGCCGGTGTCGGCGTTCCAGAAGTCGCGGAAGTAGTAGTGCGCGGAGTGCTCGCCGCCGAAGATCGCGCCCGTCTTCGCCATCTCCTCCTTGATGAAGGAGTGGCCCACGCGGGTACGGACCGGGGTGCCGCCGTGCTCCTTGACGACCTCCGGCACCGACCAGGAGGTGATCAGGTTGTGGATGACCGTGCCGGAGCCGCCGTGCTTGGCCAGCTCCCGGGCCGCCACCAGGGCGGTGATGGCCGAGGGCGAGACCGGGTCGCCGTTCTCGTCCACGACGAAGCAGCGGTCCGCGTCGCCGTCGAAGGCCAGGCCCAGGTCGGCGCCGACCTCGCGGACCCGCTGCTGCAGATCCACGATGTTCTTCGGGTCCAGCGGGTTGGCCTCGTGGTGGGGGAACGTGCCGTCCAACTCGAAGTACATCGCGTCGAGTTCGATGGGCAGGCCCGCGAAGACGGTGGGGACGGTGTGGCCGCCCATGCCGTTGCCCGCGTCCACCACGACCTTGAGCGGACGGATGCCCGAGAGGTCCACCAGCGAGCGCAGGTGCGCGGCGTAGTCGCCCAGCACATCGCGCTGGGAGATCGTCCCGGCCGTGGCGGCGGGCTCGGGGGCGCCGGTGCGCGACCAGCCCTCCACCAGCTCGCGGATCTCGCCCAGGCCGGTGTCCTGGCCCACGGGGGCCGCGCCGGCCCGGCACATCTTGATGCCGTTGTACTGGGCGGGGTTGTGCGAGGCGGTGAACATCGCGCCCGGCAGCCCCAGCTGACCGCTGGCGAAGTACAGCTCGTCGGTCGAGCACAGTCCGATCTCGGTCACCGCCGCGCCCCGGGCGGCGGCGCCGCGCCCGAACGCCCGCGACAGTCCGGGCGAAGAGGGCCGCATGTCATGTCCGACCACGATCGCGTCCGCGCCCGTGACCTGGACGAACGCCGCACCGAACAGCTCGGCCAACGGCTCGTCCCACTGGTCGGGGACCACACCGCGCACGTCGTACGCCTTCACGATCTGCGACAGATCAGTCACAGCCAGCCCTCCTGGAGGTTATTACGGTGCCCCAAACCTACCCGTACGCATGGGCGGGGAGCCCCACGGCCACCGGGTGCGGCTCAGGGCAGCATCCAGCCGAGCACCGCCGTGCTCTGTCCGACCACGATCAGGCACATCACCAGCAGCAGCCCCAGGCTCCAGGGCAGGACCTTGCGCAGCAGGTCGCCCTCGCGGCCCGCCAGGCCGACCGCGGCGCAGGCGATGGTCAGATTCTGCGGCGAGATCATCTTGCCGAGCACGCCGCCGGAGCTGTTGGCGGCGGCGAGCAGTTCGGCGGAGAGGCCGGACTGCTGGGCCGCGGTGACCTGGAGGGCGCCGAAGAGGGCGTTGGCCGAGGTGTCCGAGCCGGAGACCGCGACGCCGAACCACCCCAGGACGGGCGAGAGGAAGGCCAGCCCGGCGCCCGCCGCGGCGACGAAGTGCCCGATGGTGGCGGCCTGTCCGGAGAGGTTCATGACGTAGGCCAGCGCCAGTACGGAGGTGACCGTCACGATGGCGTGGCGCAGCTCGTACACGGTCGTGGCCCATTCCCGCGCGGCCGTACGGGCGCCGAGGCCCAGCACCGCGACGGTGATCATGCCCGCCAGCAGCACCAGCGTCCCGCCGGTGGCGATCAGCGGCAGCGAGAAGGCATTGCCCGCGACCGGTCTGCCGTCCGGGCCCGCCACGTTCAACAAGGGCCAGTCGACGGTGCGGGTGGCGCCCGCCAGCAGGTCCTTGACGGGCGGTATCTGGGCGAGCGAGAAGATCACGATGATCAGGGCGTAGGGCGCATAGGCCCGCAGGACCTCCCGGCGCGGGTCTGCGGCGTCCAGGTCCTGGCTGCGTACGCCGGTCAGGACGGCGGCGCGCACCGGCTCCGCGGCCGGTCTGCGGGCGCCGGGCACCGCGACCAGCGCGGCGGCGCCGGCCAGCGCGGCCCCGATGTCTGCGAGCTGCGCGGAGAGGTAGTTGGAGGCCGCGAACTGGGCGGCGGCGAAGGCGAGTCCGCAGGCGAGCGCGGGCGCCCAGGTCTCGCGCAGCCCGCGCCTGCCGTCCACCAGCACCACCAGGACCAGGGGGACGACCAGGGCGAGCAGCGGGGTCTGCCGGCCCACGACCGAGGCGACGCTCTCCAGCGGCAGGCCGGTGACCTGGGCGAGCGTCACCACGGGGGATCCCATGGCGCCGAAGGCGACGGGGGCGGTGTTGGCGACCAGGGCGAGGACCGCCGCCTTGACGGGGTGGAAGCCGAGCGCGACGAGCATGACGGCGCTGACGGCGACCGGCGCCCCGAACCCGGCCAGGGCCTCCAGCAGCGCACCGAAGCAGAAGGCGATGACCAGGGCCTGGATGCGGGGGTCGGCGGAGAGGCGGGAGAAGGAGCGGCGCAGCACGTCGAAGTGGCGGGTGCGGACCGTCATCCGGTAGATCCACAGGGCGTTGACGACGATCCACAGGATCGGGAAGAGGCCGAAGAGCGCGCCCTGGGCGGCGCCGGAGAGGGCCTGCCCGAGCGGCATCGCGTACAGCAGCCAGGCGGTGGCCAGAGCGACGGCCAGGCCGATCGGGCCGGCGTGCTGGGCGCGCATGCGCACGGCGCCGAGCAGGACCAGGACGGTGACCAGGGGCAGTGCGGCGATCAGCGCGGACAAGGCGAGCGAGTCGGCTACGGGTTGCAGATCCTGTGTGAACACCTCGGACATACGGCCTCCCGGCGGCAAGCGGTGAGGCATGATCCGTTCCGCGCGGAGCGGGAGTCAATGCTGCGTCAGGAAGTGATCGCCGGGCGGGAACGGACGGCTGGTCAGGGCGCGTACGCCTGGTCCTGCGTCGGCCCGGGGGTCAGGAGTCCGGCGAGCGCAGCACCCGCAGATGGCCGCGGCGGGCGACCTCCATCGGGTCGGCCTCGCGGGGGCCCATCGCCTCCGGTCCCCCGCCGCCGCCCGCGGCGCGCTCCTGCGGCCGAGCGGCCTCGCGCACCGCGTTGGCGAGCGCTTCGAGGTCGTCGCTGTTGGGGCGGGCGGGTCCGGTGCCGGTGGCCAGGCGCACGACTTCCCAGCCGCGCGGGGCGGTCAGGCGCTCGGAGTGCTCGGCGCACAGGTCGTAGCAGTGGGGCTCGGCGTAGGTGGCGAGCGGCCCCAGGACCGCGGTCGAATCCGCGTAGACGTACGTCAGCGTTGCGACGGCGGGGCGGCCGCACGCAGTGCGCGAACAGCGACGTACAGGGCTCACGACGTTGGACGGTACCGCACTCTTGAGCGGGCCGCGACGACTCTCCCCGACCTCACCCAGCCGTGTCGTCCCGGTTCGTCCGATGCGTCTGACCTGCGCGCGCTCGGGCTGACCTGCACCGGGATCGCTTCGGAGCCCGTTGTGCGGGGATGGATCCCGTCATGAGTCGATGCAATTCATGTCAATCCAGATGCGATCTGCGATCTCATGAGTGTGTGCAAACGAACGCAACACACATCGGATCGATCAGTACGCGACATGCGCCGGGATCTGCCGCTCATGGTCCACGGGCGGGTGCGTCAGTCGCCGGAAAACCGCAGTCCCGGCTCCCGGGCGGCTACGCTCGATGCTGATGGACAACCCCGTACCGCCCCGCCCGACGGAGCCGCGACCACGCCACCGCGACCGCCACGGCCGCGGCATGCGCGGGCCGATCGCGCCGCCCCAGGTACCGCTCTCCGTCACCCGCGCCGACGCCTTCGTCGACCTGGTCTACGACTCCCGGGACCGTCTGGAGCGGCGCTGGCCGCAGCTGGCGGAGGTCGACTTCGCGGTCCAGGAGGTGCCCGGCCTCGGCGGCCAGGACGCGCCCGGCGAGGAGGAGGGCGTGCCGCTGGGCCGGCTGCTGCCCGCCTCCGACGGCCGCAGGGACCGCATCGTGGTCTACCGCCGCCCCATCGAGATCCGCACCAAGAGCCGCGAGGAACGCGCGTTCTTGGTGCACGAGGTCGTCGTCGAGCAGGTCGCCGAACTCCTCGGCCTCGCGCCGGAATCGGTGGACCCGCGCTACGGGCAGGACTGAGCCCGCCCGTACCGCGACAGCCCGCCGGCTCAGTCCGCCAGCAGTGACAGGTCCTGTCCGGCCGTGGGCACGCTCACGGTGCCCCGGTCGTCCGGCAGTGTCTGGACGGTGAAGGCGGGCACCCCGCCCTGCGGCAGCGCCAGCGTGCGCGCCGCGTACACCGGCCCGCCGCCCTCCTGCGGCTCGACGGTCAGCGCGTAGGAGCCCTTCAGGCCCTGCGGGACGGGCGGCTGGACGGCCAGGGTGGTGCCGCCCTTGACCGTGTAGGTCTTGCCGGCCGGGGTGCCGCCGCCGCTGCCCGCCGACGCGGTGACCTTGACCCGCACGTCCTTGCCCTTGTCCGGCGCGACGAGCGAGAGGGTGCTGCCCTTGTCGCGGTTGTCGGCGGCGGTGGCCCGCGTGCCGACCGGCCGGGTCGCCGGGATGAACGCCATCTCCTGCCGGCCGCCCTTGCCGCGGGTCACCCGCAGCGCCGCCGTGACGGGAGCCTTCGCGCCCGCGCCGTCACCTTCCTGGGTGAGCACCAGGGAGCCCGCCTCGCCCTTGGTGAGGTCCGCGAGGTCCACGGTGGTGGTCATGCCGCCCTTGACGTGCACGCTCTCCAGGCCGGCCGGGGTGATCAGGCCGTTGGGGGTGGCCAGTTGGACCTTCAGGTCGGCGTCCGCCTCGCCGGGCGCGACCGCGACCAGGCGTACGGAGGTGGCGTCGGCCGGGATGCCCGGCAGGACCAGGCGGGAGGCCGGGTCGGCCGCCGCGGGCAGCCAGTCGCCGCCGAGCTTGGCGTCCCTGGCCTGTACGGACGCGCCGACGCGGCCCTCGCGCACGGCCACGTGCAGCGCCAGTCCGTCCGTCGGTGCGCCGGTCAGCGTCGACAGCAGGACGGGGACGGTGGAGTGCGGCGGGACCTGGATGCCCTCGCCGGAGGAGGCCTTCAACGGGCCGTCCTTGCCGTGCAGTTCGAGGTCGACGACGGCGCCGGTGGCGTCCGGGTTGGTCAGGTGGACGTAGTCCTGGCGGTCCTTGGCGGTGCTGACGCCGGGGAACCAGAAGTCGGTGTCCGGGGGCGTGCAGGCCAGGCCCAGCAGACCGCGTCCGTCGCCCGCGGCGACGGCGGTGGTCTGCTGGACGCTCCAGCCGGGCGCGAGCCCTCCGTCGGCGGCGCCGATGAGCGCGGGGGCATCGGCGCGGTCCGTCGAGGCCGTGACCGGCTTGCCCGCCTGCGTCAGCGGCACGACCGGCTTTCCGCCCGGCCGCTGGGCCTTGGCGCCCTGCGCGGCGGCGGGCAGCAGCTCGGCGGTGCCCTCGCCGCCCTTGCCGCTCTTGCTTTCCGCGCCCTGGGAGTACGCCGGGGTGAAGGCGGTGTACGTCGTCTCGCCGACCGCCGAGGAGGTCGGCGCCGGGCACAGCAGCGCGGACCGCTGGACGGGCAGGCGGGCCGCGCCCTTGGCCGGGGTGCCGGAGGCGGCGCCGTCCGGGGCGGTGACGGCCGCGACACCGGTGACGGCGGCCAGCGCGAGCACCGCGCCGAGAAGGGAGTAGGCGGTGCGGTTCATCGGTCGCTCCCGTCGCGGCGGGGCTCGGACTGCGAGCCGTCGTACGGCTGTTGCTGGGGCGGGTGGGGGCTGTGGTGGTGCCCGTAGTCGTACGGGTCGTAGCGGCCGGTCCCGTACGGATCGGCCTGATAGGGGTCGGCGGCCGTGAACTCCTGTCCCTGTCCGCCGTGTTGGCCCTGCTGCTCCGGGATTCCGTACTGCTGCTGCCCGTACTGCTGGGGGGACTGCTGCTCGTAGGGCGTCCCGTACGGGCCGCCGTGCTGCGTGCCCTGCTGGTAGGGGTCGGCGGCGGCGCCACCGGTCCCGGCGTCCGTCCCGTAGGGCTGCTGCCACTGCTCGTAGGACTGCTGCTGGGGCACGGCGGCGTACGGGTCGGCGTTCACCGCCTCCTGCGCGGGGCGGGCGGCCGGCACCTGCGGCTGCTCGGCCTCCGGTGCGGCCGGGGCGCCCTGTCCGCTCTGTGCGGCCTGTGCGGCGCGCAGCCTGCGGGCCCGGCGCCCCTCCCCCGCCACCGGCTGCGCGGGCACCGCGGCGACGCCCTCCTCGGGCAGGTCGTCGTCGATCTCCCGGCGGCGGCCCGGCAGCGCGAGCACCACCAGGACCACCGCGAGCAGGCCCTGGGCCCACAGCCAGGCGGTACGGGCCGCCGGGCCCTGGTGCGTGAGGTCCAGCCGGCCGCCGGCCGCGGGGAGTTCGAAGCCCTGCGCCCAGCCGTCCAGGGTGACGGGCTTGAGCGGCTTGCCGTCCAGGGTGGCCTGCCAGCCCGCGTCGGCCGCGTCCGCCACCCGCAGCACGCGCCCGTCGGGGCCGTTGGGCAGGTCGGTGTGCGCCTCGACGGGCCCGGCCGCCACCGCGACGGGCGCCGCGGCCCGGCCCGAGCGCGTACCGTCCTTGGTCTGTCCCGCGGTGATGGAGACGCGGGAGACCCGCTGGTCCACCCGCCACAGGGCGCTGCCGTCCTCCTGGCTGAGCCGGGTCAGGCCCGGGGTGGCGTCCAGGACCCGGCCCATCGAGCGCGGCGCCCCGTCGCGTACGAGCACATAGCGGACCGCGTAGCCGCCGAGCTGGCTGGTCTGGTCGGCGCCGGAGCCCGCGACGAGGTTGGCGACGATGCCGCCCAGGCGCCGGTCCTCGCCCGCCTCCGCGGCCAGGTCGGCGTCTCCCGTGCGGGCGCCGGAGCCACGGACCAGGGTGTAGCCGACGCGCCCGTCCGAGCCGTCCAGGACCAGGGTGCGGGGCCGGTCGACGGAGTCGGAGTCGGCCGCCACGAACGCCGGGACGCGCACCGGGTCGCGCCGCTCCAGCGGCCCGTCGGCGCCACCGGCCATCCAGCTGACGGCCGCGTACAGCGGGGCCAGCGCGGCGGCCAGCGCGATCAGCACCGCGACCGGCTGCTTCCAGCCGAAGCCCAGGGTGGCCATGCGGGTACGGATGCCCTCGGCGCCGATCGCCGCGGCGCACAGCAGCGCGAGCCCGTACAGCAGGGCCGCCGGGCCCGCCCAGTCCGAGCCGTTGGACAGCGCCGCGAACAGCAGCGCGACCAGCGCCACCGCCCAGGCGGTCCGGATCGCGAACTGCCTGCCGTCGCGCAGCGTCGCGGCGAGCGCCGCCAGCACGAAGCCGAGCAGCAGCACACCGCCCGCGCCCTGCGGGCCGCCCGGGCTGAGCCCCAGCAGGTCCAGCGCGGAGGCCCGGCCGGAGCCGAGGCCGAGTCCGGCCTGACGGAAGAAGCGCCCGGGGTGCGCGAGCAGCGACAGCGACCAGGGGGCGAGCACGATCATCGGGGAGAGGACGACGGCCGCGAAGCGCAGCCCGTACGACAGCAGCAGCGGGCGGCTGCCGTCCAGGGCGCGCAGCACCAGCAGGCCCAGGCCCAGCACCACGGCCAGCGGCCACACCACGGGGGTGAAGGCGGTGGTGAAGGTGAGCAGCAGCGCGTAGGTCCAGGTGGCGCGCCAGGTGGGCTTGGTGCCCCGCGCGGCGCGCAGTCCGCTCGCGGCGATCGCGGCGCGGGCCATCAGCGGCAGCAGGACGGCGAGGACGGCGGTGCCGATACGGCCGGTGGCCAGCGCTCCGGTGGCGGCGGGCAGGAAGGCGTACGCGACGCTCACCCAGGCCCGCAGCAGCCGGGACTCCACCAGCGGGCGGGAGGCGAAGTAGGCGGTGAGCCCGGCCAGCGGCACCGAGCAGACCAGCAGGAGGGTGACCGCGAGGCCGGTGCTGCCGAACAGCAGGGTCGCCACCAGCGCCAGCAGCGCCAGGTAGGGCGGTGCGGAGGCGGTGGTGCCCACCCCGACCGCGTGCCAGTCGTCCAGGTAGGCCGACCACAGGTCGGACACCGAGCCGGGCACCGGCAGCAGGGCGCCGCCGGCCAGCGCGCCCGGGGACAGCAGCGCGCGGCAGGCGATCAGCGAGACGAGCAGCAGCAGGGCGAAGAGCACCGGCGCGGGCTTGCGGGCGATCCGCTTGAGCCGCGCGAACTGCTCGACCTCCAGGAAGTCGGCGTCGTCGCCGCCGGGCCCGGACTCCACGGCGCCGTGCCGCCCGGCCGAGGCGCTCTCCGGCGCGGAGTCGCCCGAGAGGTGGGAGGCGAGCTGCTCGACGGTGGCGCGTACGGTCGCTCCGGGCGGCGGGAAGAGCGGCCGCAGCTCGCTCGCCGCCACCGCGGGGCGGCCCCTCTTCTTGCGCGCCGCCAGGATCCTGCCCGGCCGCAACAGCGTCCCGAAGAGCCCGGCCGTCTCGTCCAGCGCCTGGCCCGGCGCCTTGCCCAGCAGGTAGGCCAGTACGCGCAGGACGGTGCCCACCAGGAGCCTGAGCAGGACGTAGGGCAGCAGCGGGCCGCGCGTGTTGGCGAGCAGGGTGTAGACCGCGCCCGCCTTGTCCACGCGGTGGGGGGAAATGCCGCGCCGCGCGAAGCGCGTCCTTGAGGGGTGGCGGTCGGGCGACGGGCGGGCCGAGCGACCCACGCAGTCGATGGGGCGCCGTTCGCGCGCGGCGGCCTCGGCGTGCCGCAGCACCGCGTCCGGCGCGATCAGCACCTGGTGGCCCGCCGCCTGGGCGCGCCAGCACAGGTCCACGTCGTCGCGCATCAGCGGCAGCCTGCGGTCGAAGCCGCCCAACTGCTCGTACACATCGCGCCTGATGAGCATGCCGGCGCTGGAGACGGACAGGACGGGGCGGATCTGGTCGTGCTGGCCCTGGTCCTGCTCGCGCCGGTCCAGGCCGGTCCAACGGCGGCCGCTGCGCGCGATGCTGACGCCGGTTTCGAGCAGCTGGCGCCTGTCGTACCAGCTGCGCAGCTTGGGCCCGAGGATGACGGCGGACGGGCTCGCGTCGGCGACCCGCAGCAGTTCGGCGAGGGCGTCCGGCTCGGGCGCGCAGTCGTCGTGCAGCAGCCACAGCCACTGCACGGGCTCGCCGTGCGGGAGTTCGGGCATGTCGTAGGCCTCGTCGCGCCAGGTGCGGCTGACGGGGTCCCAGCCGCTGGGGCGCTTGAGGTAGGGCAGGTCCTCCGGGGTGAGGACACCGGCGCTGCGCACCGCCTCGTCGACGGCCGTGCCGAAGCCGGAGCGGCGGGCGAGGTGCAGCACCCGCTGGTCGCCGAGGGCTTCGGCGACCAGCCGGGCGGAGTCGTCCGCGCTGCCGGTGTCGGCGCCGACGGCGCTCTGCACCGGGCGCTCCTGGCCGAGCAGTCCGGCGAGGGCGTCGGGCAGCCAGCGGGCGCCGTCGTGGGAGACGATCACGGCGGTGACGACGTGCCGCGGGAACTCTGGTGTGTCGGCTGCGTATGAGGCGGCCTGGGCCGCCGACTGGCTGTGCACGGACATCGAGGTACGGGCCCTCCGGGACCGGGGGTGGGGCCCGCGGCCGGAGCCGCTGTGAGCCGGTGCCCCCGGAAGACGCTGCGTTTACGGACTCCGGTGGACGCGCGCGCCCCTTGGGGGTGTTGGTGCGTCCCGGACGGGGCCCCACACTAATGGTTCGCGCAGCGCCGCAGACCGGCTCCGCACACAGCACTCCGCCCCCGGCGGGCACGATGCCGGGGGCGGAGCGTTGTCTATAGGCGGAGATGTACCGCTCTGTCATATGGCCCTGTCGTACGGGCCGGTGTGCACGGGCTTGTATGTGCGGGTATGGACGGGACCGGGGTGACGGGCATTGCGTACGGGACCGCCGTCCCGTCAGACCGCCGCCTTCTTCAGCCGGCGCCGCTCGCGCTCGGACAGACCGCCCCAGATTCCGAAGCGTTCGTCGTTGGCGAGGGCATATTCGAGACATTCGGAGCGGACCTCGCACGCGAGGCAGACCTTCTTGGCCTCGCGGGTGGAGCCGCCCTTCTCCGGGAAGAAGGATTCGGGGTCGGTCTGGGCGCACAGTGCGCGCTCCTGCCAGCCGAGCTCCTCGTCCGCCTCTTCGACCAGCAATTCCTGGAACAGCTCGGTCATGTGCGCCCCTCGTCTGTCTTTGCGTCCCCGTGATGTAGCCGTGACCTGTGACGGCTGAACGACACGAGTGAAATTACAAGTGTGCCGATCCGGGCCAGTCAAGCCGAGATCTGCTATTGGGCCCCTTATTCACTCTGCGGAACCAAGGGTATGCGGAAAGTGTTCAAATCGGCAAAAACCAGGACACTTCATTGACCGCACCTCCCGCGCACCTCCCGTCACATCTCCTCGGTAAGCAAGGACGTGACGAACGACGCTGCCGTTGCACCCCTCCCGGCGAAGCGGTCCGGATCACAGTCCGGTCACAGGACCACAACGACGTTTGGGCTCACGGTTGCCAGGCGACTTCTCCCGCCCCTGGGTGCACAAACCTTTCGCCGGACACGGTAACCGGATGAGGTGAAACATTTGGCCCAAAACCGGCATCCGGTTGACAGCCTCGTGCCGCCTCCGGTCTCCTTGAACACATGCCAGTGACCTCCGCGCGCCACCTGACCCGTGCCTACGGGTCTCTCTGCGCTGCCCAGGCCCGCTGTCGCTGTTCGAGCTGTTGAAGCCACTGAGCTCCAGCTTTCTTCTGTCGCACCACCCCGCACCATCCCCGCGCCGCCTCCGCGACCGCGCGCAGTGGCGCACCCCTTCTGCGTAACTCCAGCTCTTCAGCCGAGGACCTTCCGCACATGAACAGCGACGTCCAGATCGCCGGCGACCCGCTCGCCATCCCGCACCTCCTGCCGCCCGTCCCCGCCCACCCCTCCACCGTCGCCGGGTTCGCCGGGCTGGCCCGCAGGATCGCCGCCGACCGCGCCGCGTGGGCGCCCCTGGTCCGCTACGACGCCACCACCCGCTGGTACCACCGGCTGCGCACCGGGCCCGGCTACGAGGTCTGGCTGCTGAGCTGGGTGCCGGGGCAGGGCAGCGGGTCGCACGACCACGGCCGCTCCTCGGGCGTACTGACCGTCCTGGAGGGCGAGTTGAGCGAGCGCACGCCCGGCGGGCACCGCACTCTGGCCGCGGGGGCGCAGCGGGTCTTCGCGCCCGGCTACGTCCACGAGGTGGTCAACGACGCGCTGACGCCCGCCGTCAGCCTGCACGTCTACTTCCCCGGCCTGACCAACATGCCGATGCACCCCGGCCAGGAGTCCGAACCGGCCGTCGGCGAGACGGCCGCCGCCCGGCTCCTGGCCCCCTGACGCGCCGTCGCGGACCCCTGACATCCTGGGGCCATGCGCATTGTGGTCTTGGCCGGCGGTATCGGCGGCGCCCGCTTCCTGCGGGGTCTGAAAGCAGCGGCTCCCCACGCGGACATCACGGTCATCGGGAACACCGGTGACGACATCCACCTGTTCGGGCTGAAGGTCTGTCCCGATCTGGACACCGTGATGTACACGCTCGGCGGGGGTATCAACGAGGAGCAGGGCTGGGGGCGTACGGACGAGACCTTCCAGGTGAAGGCGGAGCTGGCCGCGTACGGCGTGGGGCCAAAGTGGTTCGGGCTCGGGGACCGGGACTTCGCCACCCACATCGTCCGTACGCAGATGCTCGGCGCCGGTTTCCCGCTCAGCGCGGTGACCGAGGCGCTGTGCGCGCGCTGGGAGCCCGGGGTGCGGCTGCTGCCGATGTCGGACGACCGCGTGGAGACGCATGTGGCCGTCGAGATGGACGGCGAGCGCAAGGCGATCCACTTCCAGGAGTACTGGGTCAAGCTGCGCGCCTCGGTGGACGCGCAGGCCGTGGTGCCGGTCGGCGCCGAGGAGGCCAGGCCAGCGCCCGGCGTGCTGGAGGCCATAGCGGAGGCGGACGTGGTGCTCTTCCCGCCGTCCAACCCCGTGGTCAGCGTCGGCACGATCCTGGCGGTGCCGGGCATCCGGGAGGCCATCGCGAAGGCACAGGTGCCCGTGGTCGGGCTCTCGCCGATCGTCGGGGACGCGCCGGTGCGCGGCATGGCGGACAAGGTGCTGGCGGCGGTGGGCGTCCAGGCCACGGCCGCGGCGGTGGCCGAGCACTACGGCAGCGAGCTGCTGGGCGGCTGGCTGGTGGACTCCGTGGACGCGGCGTGCGTGGAGCGCGTCGAGGCGGCGGGCATCCGCTGCCGGGCCGTACCGCTGATGATGACGGACCTGGAGGCCACGGCGGCCATGGCACGCGAGGCCCTCGCGCTCGCCGAGGAGGTCCGCGCATGACGGGCGTGCCCTCCTACGAGGTCTGGGCGCTGCCCGGCATCCCCGAGGTGCGGGCGGGCGACGACCTGGCCAAGCTGATCGCCGCGGCGGTGACGGGCGAGGACGTGCCCCAACTGGCCGACGGGGACGTCCTGTTGGTGACATCGAAGATCGTCAGCAAGGCCGAGGGCCGTATCGTGCGGGCCACCGACCGGGAGGCCGCGATCGACGCGGAGACCGTGCGGGTGGTGGCGCGCCGCGGGACGCTGCGGATCGTGGAGAACCGGCAGGGCCTGGTCATGGCCGCGGCCGGCGTCGATGCCTCCAACACCCCTGCCGGGACGGTGCTGTTGCTGCCCGAGGACGCGGACGCCTCGGCGCGCGCGATCCGCGCCGGGCTGCGGGACGCGCTCGGCGTGGACGTCGGCGTCGTGGTCACCGACACCTTCGGGCGGCCCTGGCGCAGCGGGCTGACCGATGTCGCCATCGGCGCGGCGGGCGTGCGGGTGCTGGAGGATCTGCGCGGCGGCACGGACGCGTACGGCAATGCGCTGAGCGCGACGGTGGTGGCCACCGCCGACGAGCTGGCCGCGGCGGGCGACCTGGTCAAGGGCAAGTCCGGCGGGCTGCCGGTCGCGGTGGTGCGCGGGCTGCCCGGCGTGGTGACCTCCGCACGACCGGACACGGGAGCACGGGAGATGGTGCGCGTGGCGGCGGACGACATGTTCCGGCTGGGGACCTCCGAGGCCGTACGGGAAGCGGTGACGCTGCGGCGTACGGTCCGGGAGTTCACCGACGAGCCGGTGGACGGCGGGGCGGTACGGCGCGCGGTCGCGGCGGCGGTGACCGCGCCGGCGCCGCACCACACCACGCCGTGGCGGTTCGTCCTGCTGGAGAGCCAGGAGTCGCGCACCCGGCTGCTGGACGCGATGCGCCAGGCGTGGATCGCGGATCTGCGCGGCGACGGCTTCAGCGAGGAGTCCATCGCCAAGCGGGTGCGGCGCGGCGATGTGCTGCGCAAGGCTCCGTATCTGGCGGTGCCGTGCCTGGTGATGGACGGCTCGCACACCTACCCGGACGCGCGGCGCAACGCGGCGGAGCGGGAGATGTTCGTGGTGGCGAACGGCGCGGGCATCCAGAACTTCCTGGTCGCACTGGCCGGGGAGCGGCTGGGCTCCGCCTGGATCTCGTCGACGATGTTCTGCCGCGACGTGGTGCGAGACGTCCTCGGGCTGCCCGAGGGCTGGGATCCGATGGGGGCGGTGGCCATCGGCCACCCGGCCGCCGACCCGCGGCCCCGGCCGTCGCGGCCGGGGGACGACTTCGTCGTGGTGCGCTGACGCTCCGCTGCGGGCGGGTGGTCCGTCGGCTGCGGGCCGTCGGTGGCCGGTCGCGCGGGTCCCCGCGTCCCTTAAAGGCGCGCGATGTCGCCCACCGGGAATCTCGGGGCGCGGCGGGGCGGGGTGCGGCCCGAGAGGAGGACGAGGCGGGCGGCGCGGTGGCGCTGGCCCCCGTACGGCGCGAGGAGGTCGAGCATCTGGGCGTCGGTGCCGTCCCGGCGCCCGGTGAGGGCGTAGCCGACGATGCGCGGGAGGTGCAGGTCGCCGACCGTGATGGCGTCGGGGGCGCCGTTGGAGCGCTGGAGGGTCTCGGCGGCGGTCCAGGGGCCGATGCCCTGGACCGCCTGGAGGCGGCGCAGGGCGTCGCCCAGGTCCATGTGCGCGGCCTCTTCGAGGCGGTGGGCGACGCGGGCGGCCCGCACGATGGCGTCGGAGCGCTTGGCGTCCACGCCCGCGCGGTGCCACTCCCAGGACGGGATCAGTGCCCAGCCGCGCGGCTCGGGCATCACCCGCATCCGCTCGCGCGGGCCGGGCGCGGGCTCGCCGTGCCGCTGGAGCAGCAGGCGCCAGGCCCGGTAGGCCTCGTCGCTGGTGACCTTCTGCTCCAGGATCGCCGGGACCAGCGACTCCAGCACCAGTCCCGTGCGCGCCAGCCGCAGGCCGGGGTGGCGGCGGCGCGCCTCGTGCACGATGCGGTGCCGGGGGGTGAGGGCGTCGGGCCGGTCCGACTCCCCCAGCAGGACGGGGAGTTGGTCGAGCATCCACTGGGCGCCGGGGCCCCAGGCCTGGGCCTGGACGGTGCCCTGCGCCCGCAGCGCCTCGATCCGCAGCGTCGCGGGGCCCTGGGGGGTGCGGCTCGCTCGCCAGACGGCGCCGCCGTCCACCGCGAAGGCGGGGTCGCCGGGCCCGCGCTGCAGGACGCACAGGGTGCGGTGCAGGTCGTACGGGCCGGGTGGGGCCCAGGTGCGGGTTGGGGCGACTGGCATGGGGCCAGGGTAGGTCCTCCCACTGACAGCCGAAGTCCTCGCAGGTCACGGTCTGGATCGCCGTTGTTCTCACGGCGGGGCGGGCGGTCGCGGCTCAGGCGTCCGAGGAGAAGCGGACCGCGGCGGCGGGGATGGTGGTGTTGCACCAGATGCGGATGCCGTCGCGCAGCTCGTTGTCGGGGCCGATGGTGGCTCCGTCGCCGATGACTGCGCCCTCCAGGACCGTACGGGCGCCGATGCGGGCTCCGGCGCCGATGAGGGAGTCGTGGACGCGGGCGCCGGGTTCGACGACGGCGTCGTCCAGGACCGTGCTGCCGTCCACCCGGGCTCCGGCGCCGATGCGGGCGCGGGCGCCGATGACGCTGCCGCCGGTGATCTTCGCGTCGGCGGCCACGTCGGCGCTGGGCAGGACGAGGCGGTCGCCGCAGCGGCCGGGCACGGCCGGGGAGGGGGCGCGGCCCAGGACCAGGTCGGCGGAGCCGCGTACGAAGGCGTGCGGGGTGCCCAGGTCCAGCCAGTACGTGGAGTCGACCATGCCCTGGAGGTGGGCGCCGGAGGCGAGGAGGCCGGGGAAGGTCTCGCGCTCGACGGAGACCGGGCGGCCGGTGGGGATGGTGTCGATGACCGAGCGGTTGAAGACGTAGGCGCCGGCGTTGATCTGGTCGGTGACGATCTCCTCGGGCGTCTGCGGCTTCTCCAGGAAGGCGGTGACGCGGCCGGTGGGGTCGGTGGGGACCAGGCCGTAGGCGCGGGGGTCCTCGACACGGGTGAGGTGCAGGCAGACATCGGCGCCGGTGGTGCGGTGGGTGCGGATGAGGGCCTCGATGTCCAGGCCGGTGAGGATGTCGCCGTTGAAGATCAGGACGGGGTCGTCCGGTCCCGAATGCAACCGGTGCGCGACGTTGCGTATGGCGCCGCCGGTGCCCAGCGGCTCCTCTTCGGTGACGTACTCCAGGTGCAGGCCGAGGGCGGAGCCGTCGCCGAAGTGGGGCTCGAAGACCTCGGCGAGGTAGGACGTGGCGAGCACGATGTGGGTGACACCGGCGGCCCGGGCGCGGGCCAGCTGGTGGGTGAGGAAGGGGACGCCGGCCGCCGGGACCATGGGCTTGGGCGTGTGCACCGTCAGTGGGCGCAGCCGGGTGCCCTTGCCGCCGACCAGGAGGATCGCTTCAGTCACCTTGTCTTCTCTGCTTCCTGCTGGGGTCGGCCGGATCGGCGGACCAGTCTAGGCAGATGCCGTCGAACGGACTTTCAGCGGCCCTGGAGGTGGGCCGAGGTGCTGCGGGCGGCGTCGAGCTTGCGGTAGAGGCGGCCTCCGGGGCACTCGGTGTTGAAGCCGTCCCGGTGTCCCGAAATGACGTTCATCCTGACTTTGGCGCCCTTCTCGAAGCGGTTTCCGCCCGCGGAGACCAGGTGGGTGGTGCCGCGCGGGTCGGCGCCGTACAGACCGAGCTTCCAGGCCGCCAGCCGGGCCACCGCGTCCACGGCGGGCCGGGGCGGATTTGCGTTCACGAACGTTCCGAGGACAGCGATGCCCATGCTGTTGGAGTTGAAACCGAGCGTGTGCGCGCCCATCACGGGCTTGGCGACGCCGCCGGCCCGGCCTTCGTAGACCGTTCCGCACTTGTCGACGAGGAAGTTGTAGCCGACATCCCGCCAGCCCCAGCTCTTGACGTGGTAGCGGTAAATACTGCGGATGACCGAGGGCGCCTGTCGGCAGCTGTAGTTGTTGCCGGAGTCGGTGTGGTGGACGAAGGCGGCCTGGACGGTCTGGGTGTAGGCGAAGTCCTTCTCGCGCAGCTTCTCGTCGGCGCCCCAGCCCGCCCGGGTCACGATCCGCGGGCGCGGCCCGACGAAGGGGCGCGCGGTGGTGCCACGGCTCCCGTCGTAGGCGGCCATCGCGTCGGCCTCGGAGGCGGCCTTGTCCAGGGCCGGGATCTCGGTGGCGCCCAGCGGTGCGAGCTGCGCGTTGACGGCGGAACTGGCCGCGGAACCGGGGGTGGTGAGGGACAGCGGCACCCCGGAGGGGACCGGGCGGGCGCGCCGCGGGGAGCCCGGGTCCGGCTCGGCGGGCTGCTCGCCGGGGTCGACGAGCTCCAGGCGCAGGCCGCCGGGCAGGGCGGTGGCGGCGCGGCGGCCGCTCTCGGGGGTGATGCGCAGCTGTACGCCGTCGCTGTCGCCGACCCACAGGGGCGCGGTACCGCCGCGTACGGGGCGGCCCGCGCGCTCGGCGGTGCCGGGGTCGGGGGCGTCGTCGCTGTGCGCGTCGAGGTCCTGCCAGGCGGACCAGGTGGTGGTGCCGGTGGCGCGGGTGCGGGCCTGGACGCGGCCGTGCAGTGCGGCGCCCGCGTCGTCCCAGACGACGCCCAGGAGCGAGAAGGGCTTGACGTCCTGGGCGGGCAGCCCCTGAGCGGCGGGGCCCGCGGCGCCCATCGCGCGGTCGCTGCTCCTGAGGGGAGCCAGCGGCAGGGACTGGGTGCTGCCCGGGAGCTCGGCGAGGGGAGCGGGGAGGGGAGCGGCAGCCGCGGGGACGGTGTCGGCCGCCCCGGCCGGCAGCGCGAGCGGCAGAGCGAGGGCGGCGGTGCACGCGACGCCGAGAGAAGTCGTGAGGAAGGCACGCATGGAGAAAATCGTGGGCATGACCGGACAGAATCCGCCATTTGTGATCTGACGGACTGTCGGTCGAAACGCCCGGATTCCCGGGCCGCCGCTCCCCCGCCCGGGCCGCCCGCCACCCCTCGCGCGCGTACTGTGGCGGGCGTGGACGCCACCAAATACACCCCCGCCGACCTGCTGCGATCCGCGCTCGCCGCGGACCCCGCCCGCCCTCTTGTGACCTTCTACGACGACGCCACCGGTGAGCGCGTCGAACTCTCCGTGGCCACCTTCGCCAATTGGGTGGCGAAGACCGCCAATTACCTCCAGGGAGACCTCGCCGCCGAGCCCGGCGACCGCCTGGCGCTGCTGCTGCCCGCGCACTGGCAGAGCGCGGTGTGGCTGCTGGCCTGCTCCGAGGTGGGCGTGCTGGCGGACGTCGGCGGCGACGCGGCGGCGGCCGATCTCGTCGTCAGCGGCCCCGACACCCTGGAGCGGGCCGGGGCCTGCTCCGGCGAGCGGGTGGCGCTGGCGCTGCGCCCGATGGGCGGCCGGTTCCCGCAGCCGCCGCAGGGCTTCGCCGACTACGCGGTCGAGGTGCCGAGCCAGGGCGACCGCTTCGCGCCGTACGCGCCGGTGGACCCGGACGCCCCCGCGCTGGCCGTCGGCGGTCTGGAGCTGAGTGGCACCCAGGCCGTGGAGCGCGCCCGGGCCGATGCGCGCGAGCGCGGGCTGGGGCCCGGCTCGCGGCTGCTGAGCGCGCTGGCGTACGACTCCTGGGAGGGGCTGTCGGCGGGGCTGCTGGCGCCGCTGGCGGCCGGCGGCTCGGTCGTACTGTGCCGCAACATCGGCCAGTTGGCGGCGGACGGGCTCGCCCGGCGCCAGGAGAGCGAGAAGGTCACGCACACGCTGGTCTGACGCTCCTCCCCCGTCCGGCGGACGGTCCGCCCGTCAGGGCGGGCCCCGCCGCCCCGCGCGGGCCATGATCTTGGGGTACGTACAACCATGCGCGGGGTTTGCACGTCTGCCTGTTCGACCGGAGGCCCCCGCGCGGATGCGAGGCCGACTCCGTGAGGGATGGACGCATACGTGACCGACAGCCCGGAGACGCCCGCCGAGCCACCAGGTGCCGGCGAGGACGGCGCACCGCCCCAGGAAGCCGACGCCGAGAAGGCCGCCGCCGAAGAAGCCGGCGCGGCGACGGCGGAAGCCGCCGGTGACGGCGACGCGGCCGAGGAGCCCGCGCGCCGGCGCGGCTGGCTGCGCTGGGCCGCCCTGGGAGTCTCCGCGCTGGTGCTGGCCGCCGCCGGTACGGGCTGGGCGCTCTACCAGCATCTCGACGGCAACATCCGGACCGACGCCGCCACCCAGAACGAGCTGGAGCTCTACGAGGCCCAGCGGCCCGCGGCCGGGCCCACCGACGCGGCCAATATCCTCCTGATCGGCTCGGACAACCGCGGCGCGGGCAACGGCAAATACGGCAAGGACAGCGGCACCCAGCGCTCGGACACCACGATCCTGCTGCACCTGGCGGCGGACCGGAAGAGCGCCACCGCCGTCAGCATCCCGCGCGATCTGATGGTGGAGGTCCCCGGCTGCAAGCGCTCCGACGGGAAGCCGATCCCGCCCCAACGCATGCAGTTCAACTGGGCGTTCGAGTTCGCGGGCGCCGCCTGCACGATCCGTACGGTCGAGAAGATGACCGGCATCCGCATCGACCACCACATGATCGTGGACTTCACCGGCTTCAAGAAGATGGTGGACGCGGTCGACGGCGTGGAGGTCTGCCTTCCGCAGGCCATCGACGACGACGACGCGCATCTGGTGCTGCCGGCCGGCCGCCAGGTGCTGCGCGGCGAGGCCGCGCTGGGTTACGTACGCGCCCGCAAGAGCCTGGGCAATGGCAGCGACACACAGCGGATGGAGCGTCAGCAACGGTTTCTCGGTGCCCTGGTGAAGAAAGTGCAAAGCAATGGTGTGCTGCTCAATCCCGGGCGGCTGTATCCGCTGCTGGACGCCGCGACGAGTTCACTCACCACGGACTCAGGACTGGCGTCTCTGCGAGGGCTGTACGAATTGGTACGTGGTATGCGCAGCATTCCGACCGACAAAGTGCAGTTCCTGACCGTGCCACGGCAGGCGTACCGCTATGACGCCAATCGCGACGAGCTGGTACAGCCGGACGCGGACCGGCTGTTCAAGCGGCTGCGCAAGGACCGGCCCCTCTCGGTGCGCCCCGCGCCCAGCAACGTACAACGGGACCCCGACAACACCGCGGAGTACGACGACCCGGCGAACGACCCGGGGAACGGCGATGCGCACGACGACGGCGCGGGGCCGGCTCCGGCCAGCCCCACGCCCACGTTCCGGGGAACCACCGCGGACCGCGGGATCTGCCAATGAAAGACGCTAAAGGCACCCTCGGCGATTCGAAAGGACTCGAATGGATTGGGCAGATTGCCCAGTTGTAGGGGAGTGGAATTTGTCACGGGCGTCGCTCGACGCTGAACTGGGCGGATAGTGTGAGCGCTCCGGTCCGCAAGACCAGGCTGGCCGTTTTCACAGCAGTGCACTATCGACCGAACGAGCGCCTTTAGAGGGAGGCGCTGCGTGGCACCGACGGAGGACTCAAGGCACCGTGGACGCGCAAGGCCGTGGGCGGGCGGGCGACATCGACCCCGCCGATCAGTGGGTGTTCGATCCGAACACCGGCAGCTACGAGCTGCGGCTGGACCCTGCCGGGGCACCGGCGAACCAGCCCGCCGCCCGCAAGGACCCCGCGTCCAGACGCGCTCCGGGCGGCCCGGGGCACCCGCCGCCGACCGCGCTGCCCCCGCAGGACACCGACACCCGCGAGCTGCCCGCCCAGCGCGACCGCCGCTCTGCGAACCGCTCGGCGAATCGCTCGGTGAACCGCCCCGACAGCCGCTCGGCGCCGCCGGCCGGTCCCGCCAGCCGCCGCAAGCCCAAGCCGAAGAAGTCGGGCAAGAAGAAGGCGCTGTACTGGACCGGCGGGGTCATGGGCTTTGTGCTCGTCGCGGGCTGCGGCGGCGCGTTCTTCGTCTACCAGCACCTCAACGGCAACATCTCCAAGGTGGACGTCGGGATAGAGAACGCGGCGGTCACCGACGGCCCGGTCAACATCCTGATCATCGGAACGGACGCCCGCGAGGGCAAGGGCAACCAGGGGTACGGCGACACGGGCAGCGTCGGCCACGCCGACACCACGATCCTGATGCACGTCTCCGAGGACCGCTCCAACGCGACCGCGCTGAGCATCCCCCGGGACATGATCACCGACATCCCGTCCTGCCCGACCAAGCAGGAGGACGGCTCCGAGAAGCTCATCCCCGGGCAGTCGGGCGTGCGCTTCAACACCAGCCTGGGCCAGGAGGGCCGGGACCCGGGCTGCACCTGGCGCACCGTGGAGAAGCTGACCGGGCTGAAGATCAATCACTTCATGATGGCCGACTTCAACGCGGTCAAGGAGCTGTCCACCGCGGTGGGCGGGGTCGAGGTGTGCGCGGCCAAGCCGATCAACGACCCCAAGTCGCATCTGCAGCTCCCGGCGGGCAAGAGCGTCGTCCAGGGCGAGCAGGCGCTGGCGTTCGTACGGACCCGGCACAGCGTCGGCTACGGCAGCGACCTGAGCCGTATCGAGCTGCAGCAGCAGTTCCTCAGCTCGATGATCCGCAAGATGAAGTCCAGCGACACCCTCTCCAACCCCGCCAAGCTGTGGTCGCTGAGCAACGCGGCGACCAAGGCGCTGACGGTGGACACCGGCATCGGCAGCGCGGGCAAGCTGATGGACCTGGCCAAGGACCTCCAGCGGGTGGACGTCAAGAACGTCACCTTCGCGACCGTGCCCGTCCTGGACAACCCCCACGACAAGGCCACCGTCATCCTCGACAAGGCCAAGGCCGAGCCGCTGTTCAAGATGGTCCAGCAGGACAACTCGCTGTCCAAGAAGAAGGGCAAGGGGAAGAAGAAGGAGAGCAAGCCCGTCGCCAAGGCCCCGGCCGACAAGGTCAGGGTCGATGTCTCCAACGGCGGCGGCCCGCTGGGCGCCGCGCAGGAGACCGTGGACTGGCTCCAGAACTCCAAGGGCGCCAAGCTGTCCACCAACAGCGGCAACGCCCCCACGAAGCTGAAGACGACGCGCCTGGAGTACGCCCCCAACCAGGCCGACCAGGCGGCGGCCCTGGCCGAGTGGATGGGGCTGCCCAAGCAGGCGCTGAAGAAGACCACGGCAGACGCCGGTCCCAAGGTCCCGATGAAGCTCATTCTGGGCAAGGACTTCCAGGGCGCGGGGCAGCCGGTGGAGGCACCGACCGAGACCCCTGAAGGGGTACAGAACGTCAACGCGGACGACAAGAACGTGTGTGCCAAATGAGGTGGAAGCGAGCGGCCGCCGGGTGATCCGGCGGCCGCCCCGCCGGGCCGCCGGGCGCACCACCGACTGACGGGGAGAGCCGATGCGGCCGAGCAGGACGCGTCTTGAGAACTCCGGACCGCCCTCGGGCGAGGGCGGTCAGCGCGTACGGGAGCCGGCCGGCCACGGGGGCGGGCACCGCCGCGGCGGCCACCGGCGGCGGCGCAAGGGCCGGCGGATACTGCGCTGGGCGGCCATCACCCTGGCCGTACTGATACTCGGCACGGCAGGTGCCGGATATCTCTACTACCAGCACCTGAACTCCAACCTCCGCAAGGAGGAACGGGATCTGGGCCCCGGCGGGCTGCGCCGGCCCGACCCCAACGCCTTCGGCCAGCGGCCGCTGAACATCCTGCTGCTGGGCTCGGACGGCCGTAACAGCGAGAAGAACATCGAACTCGGCGGCGCCCGGCGGGACGCGGACCGCAAGCCGCTGGCGGATGTGCAGATGCTGCTGCACGTCTCGGCCGACCGCTCCAACATGTCGGTCCTCTCCGTCCCGCGCGACACCCGGGTGACCATCCCCCGGTGCACCGACCCCGACGACGGCACGGTCTATCCGCAGACCACCGCCGCCATCAACACCTCGCTGCAGCACGGCGGTCCGGGCTGCACGCTGGCCACCTGGCAGGCGCTGACCGGCGTCTACATCGACCACTTCATGATGGTCGACTTCGCGGGCGTGGTGGACATGGCGGACGCCGTCGGCGGGGTGCCCGTATGCGTGGACAAGAACATCTACTCGCACGGCCGCAAGGGACACGGCAGCGGGCTGCGGCTGACCGCGGGCACCCACTCCGTCAAGGGCGTACAGGCCCTGCAGTGGCTGCGCACCCGCTACGGCTTCGAGGACAACACCGACATCGGGCGGGCCAAGGCCCAGCACATGTACATGAATTCGATGGTGCGGCAGCTCAAGGCGGGGACCAAGCTGACCGACCCGGGCAAGCTGCGGGCGCTGGCCGAGGCGGCGACCAAGGCGCTGACGGTCGACAAGGGGCTGGGCTCGGTCAAGAAGCTCTTCGACCTGGGCGGCGATCTGCAGCGGGTGCCGACCGGGCGCATCACGATGGTCACCATGCCGTGGGTGTACGGGCCGGGCGAGCGCTACGTACTGCCCCGGCCCGGCGACGCGGAGCGCACCTTCGCGCTGCTACGGGACGACCGGGCGCTGGACGGCAAGGACGCGGGCGGGAAGAAGAAGCAGCCCGCGCCCGACCCGAAGCCGTCAACGGCCAAGCAGGAGCTGGCCGTTGTCGTGCAGAACGGCACCGGCAGCACGCTGCGGCGGCCGGTCCCCGGGCGGGCGGGACAGCTCCGCGAGGTGCTCGGCGCACTCGGCTACACGGCGGCGCGCGCGGACACGGCGCTCGTCGCACAGGCCGACACCACCCTCACCTACCCGAGCGCGCGGCAGCGGGGCGACGCGCTCGCGCTGGCCCGGGCCCTGGGCATCCCCAGGAGCGCGGTGAAGGAGTCGAGTCCGTCCAGCGGGATCCGGCTGGTGGTCGGCGGCGACTGGCGTACGGGGACGCGCTACCCCGAGCCGGCGGGCGGCCCGAAGGAGTCCGCCGACAAGGCGCCGGACAGCGCGGGCGCGCTCAACGGCGAGGACAAGAAGGCCTGTATGAAGGTGAACCGGGCCTATACCTGGTGAGTGCTCTGCTGCACCGCGGGGCGGCGGCTGGCGATGACCTTCCTGGCCAGCGAGCGCGGGCTGGTCAGGAAGCCGAAGCCCCAGGACATGTGCATGGTGGCCAGGGCGACGGGGATCTGCGCGCGGGCCTTCAGCGGCAGGCCCTTGCCCGCGGGGACGGAGCCCGCGGCGATGGCCGCGAGGTACCCGGCGGGAACGACGAAGCCCCAGGGGGTGACGGCCGCGCCGACCACCACGCCCGCAGCGATCGCGCACAGCGCGGTCGGCGGCGCGAGATAGCGCAGGTTGATCGAGCCGGAGTGGTAGCGCGCGACGACGTGCCGCCAGCGGCCGTAGTCCTTGTACTGCTTGGCCAGCGCGCGCACGCTCGGCCGCGGGCGGTACTGCACCTTCAGCTCGGGCGAGAACCAGATCAGCCCGCCGGCCTCGCGGATGCGGAAGTTCAGCTCCCAGTCCTGGGCGCGGATGAACTCCTCGTTGTAGCCGCCCTGTTGCTCCAGCGCCTCGCGCCGGAAGACCCCGAGGTAGACCGTCTCGGCCGGGCCCGCCTCGCCGCCGGTGTGGAAGGCGGCGTTGCCCACGCCGATCCTGGAGGTCATGGCGGCCGCGACCGCGTCCTCCCAGGCGTTCTCGCCCTCGGCGTGCATGATGCCGCCGACGTTCTGCGCGCCGGTCTCCTCCAAGAGGCGCACGGCGGTGGCGATGTAGTCCGGCGAGAGCATGCCGTGGCCGTCCACGCGCACCACCACGGGGTGCCGGGAAGCCTTGATCGCGGCGTTCAGCGCGGCGGGCGTACGGCCCGTGGGGTTGGGCACCGTGTGGACCCGGGGGTCCTCGGCGACCAGCTCGGCGGCGATCTCGTCCGTACGGTCCGTGGAGGGGCCCAGCGCGATCACCACCTCCATCTCGCCGGCGTACTCCTGCTGGAGGATGTGCCGGACCGAGTTGCGCAGATGGCGTTCCTCATTGAGCACCGGCATGATCACGGAGACGGCCGGGAGCTGCTGCGGGGGCATGGCGTTCATCAAGGGCACGTTACCGCGTACGGGGGACAGCGGCCGACGGCAGCCGGGTGGCCCTGGGCCCGGCGCCCGGCGTGTGGCGCTTTGCAGCCGATCGTATGGGCCTACGGTGACCTGTCCCCGCCTGTGCCTGCTGCTGCCCGCTCCGCCGGGGCGCGCAGCTCAGTGCGTATGGCCCCGTCCGCCGCGGAGGTGTCCCTGTGACCGTGCCGTCCCGCTCCCCCCGTCCCCCTCGCCGTCCCCGCTGGGGGGTGCGCGCCGCCGCCGGGATCTCCCTGCTGGTACTGACCGCGGGCGGGGTGGGGCACACCATGATCTCCGGTGTCGAGGACGGCATCGAGCGGGTGGACGCCTTCAAGAACATGGGCAAGCGGCCCCAGGACAGCGACGGGGGCGGGCTGAACTTCCTGGTCGTGGGGACCGACGGGCGCGACCGTCTCAGCCCGGAGGAGAAGCGGCGCTACCACCTGGGCGGGGCGCCCTGCCACTGCACCGACACCCTGATGCTGGTGCACCTCTCGGCGGACCGGGACCGGGCCAGCGTGGTCAGCCTGCCGCGCGACTCCTACGCCGAGGCCCCCGATCACACGGACGAGACCACCGGCGACAAGCACCGCACCCACCCCCTGAAGCTGAACGCGGCGTACGCGGAGGGCGGCCCCAACCTGACCGTGCGGACCGTGGAGCACATGACGGGGGTGCACATCGACCACTATCTGGAGGTCGACTTCACCAGCTTCATGAAGACCGTGGACGCGGTCGGCGGGGTGCAGATCTGTACGGCCAAGCCCATGAAGGACCACTACTCGGGCCTGGACCTGCCCAAGGGCGCCAGCACCCTCAACGGCGGGCAGGCCCTGCAGTACGTGCGCTCGCGGCACATCGACGGCGCGGCCGACCTGGGCCGGATGCAGCGCCAGCAGAAGTTCCTCGCCGCGCTGCTGCACAAGGTCTCCGGCTCCGGGGTGCTGCTGAACCCGGTCAAGTTCAAGCAGGTCACCGGCGCGCTGCTGGGGTCCGTACGGGCGGACGAGGGCTTCGGCGCGGGCGAGATGTTCGCGCTGGGCCAGGCGATGCGCTCCTTCGGGCCCGCCTCCTCGGAGTTCGCCTCCGTGCCCATCAGCGACATCGACCATGCGGTGCCCCATGTCGGCTCCACCGTGCTGTGGAACCGGGCGCGGGCGCACCGGCTCTTCCAGGCGCTGCGCGAGGACCGGCCGCTGGCCGTGCGGCGGCCGCTGGACCGGCGCGCGGTGCCGGTGGAGGTGGCGCCGAGGACCGTACGGGTGCACGTGGACAACGGGACCGGGCGGGCGGGGCTGGGCGGCACGGTGGACAAGGCGCTGCGCGCCACGGGCTTCGCCACCGACGGCGCGCCGGGCAACGCCGCCTCCCAGGACGTGGCGCGCACCGTGATCGCCTACGACCCGCGGTGGGACCGCTCGGCGCGCTCGCTGGCCGCGGCGCTGCCCGGCGCCGAGCTGCGGGCCGTACCGGAGCAGGGCGCGGTGCTGCAGGTGACGGTCGGGCACGGGCACAAGGCGGTGCGGCCCGTGCGGGCGGCGAGCACCGGCCGGGCGCCGGGCGAGTTCGCGGCGATGACGGGCGACCAGGCGGCCTGCCCCTCCTAGAGGGCGCCCTCGGACCGGCTCAGTCCTCGATGCCGTCCGCGGCCCGCTGTTCGCGCAGTTCCTTGATGGCGCGGCGGCGGGCGAGGCGGTGGGTGCGCCGGATCTGCGCCTCCTGATAGCGGCGCTTGTCGCGCTCGGTCTCGGGGACGACCGGGGGGACGGTGCGGGGCTTGCCGTTCTCGTCGACGGCGGCGAAGACGAGGTAGGCCGAGCCGACCTGCTGGGCGGGGGTGGACTCGTTCCAGCGCTCGGCCAGGACGCGTACGCCGATCTCCATCGAGGACCGTCCGGTCCAGTTGACCTGCGCCTTGACGTGGACCAGGTCGCCGACCCTGACGGGCTCCAGGAAGGCCATCTCGTCCATGGAGGCGGTGACCGCGGGGCCGCCGGAGTGCCGCCCGGCGACCGCGCCCGCCGCGTCGTCGACCAGTTTCATGATCACGCCGCCGTGCACCGTGCCCAGCAGATTGGTGTCGCTGCCGGTCATGATGTGGCTCAGGGTCGTGCGGGACGCGGAGGTGGGCTTGCCGGGAAGGTCGCCCTCCGGACTGCCACTGACGAAATCGGTCATACGTCCACCCTATGCGGCGGCCCTCGTGTGCCGCTTTGCATCAGCTCTGCAACAGCCCTGGCCCGATCACGTACCCGCCCTGTGAGGCTCTGCCCTTCGCCAGGCACACTTCCTCCCATGAACCAGTGGCAAGGGGGCACCTCCCGCCCGGGCGGATCCGGGGGCGGGTCGGGGTGGTCCGGCGACAACGACGGTGACCGGTACGGGCGCGGCAGTGGCAGCGCCGAGCCGGAGGGCGCGCGTGCCATGCCGCACGTGCGGCGCGGGCCCGGTGGCGGATACGGGCAGCAGCAGCCCGAGCCGCCGCTGCCGCCGCACCTCTCGCCGCGCCGGCCCGCCGCATCTGCGCAGCAGGCCTCGTCCCAGGGCGGCCCGTACGGCAACGGGTACGCCGGCGACGCCGGATACGGCAACAGCCCCCAGGCCGGGTACGACTCCGGCTACAACACCGGCCAGGTCTACGGGGGCCAGGGCGGCGGACAGGGCGGCCGGCCGGGCGGCAGCGGTGGCGGCCGGGGCCGCGGCGCCCGCGGGCCCCGGCCCGCGCCCAACTGGGGCCGCCGCATCAAGTGGACCGCGCTGACCCTGGTCGCCGTCTTCCTCGTCACCTCCGTCGCCACGTACTTCTGGGCGGACGGCAAGCTGCGCCGCGAGGTGGACCTGAGCAAGGTCATCGACCGCCCGCAGGAGGGCGAGGGCACCAACTACCTGATCGTGGGTTCCGACAGCCGTGAGGGCATGTCGGACGACGAGAAGAAGAAGCTGCACACCGGCTCGGCCGAGGGCAAGCGGACCGACTCGATGATGATCCTGCACGACGGCAGCAACGGCCCCACCCTCATCTCGCTGCCGCGCGACTCGGACGTGGAGATCCCCTCCTTCGTCGGCTCGGAGTCCGGCAAGAAGTTCCCGGCCCAGGGGCGACGCGTGAAGCTGAACGCGGCGTACGCCGAGGACGGCCCCGAGCTGCTGGTGCGCACCGTCGAGCACGCCACCAAGCTGCGCATCGACCACTACGTCGAGATCGGCTTCGCCGGTTTCGCGAACATCGTGGACGCGGTCGGCGGCGTGGAGCTGGACATCCCCAAGGCCTTCAAGGACAAGAAGTCCGGCGCCGACTTCCAGGCGGGCAAGCAGACCCTCGACGGGGAGCAGGCGCTCGCCTTCGTACGGACCCGGTACGCCTTGCCGGGCAGCGACCTGGACCGCACCAAGAACCAGCAGAAGTTCCTGGCGGCGCTGGCGAGCCAGGCCGCCACCCCCGGCACCGTCCTGAACCCCTTCAAGCTCTACCCGACGATGGGCGCGGGCCTGGACACCCTCATCGTCGACAAGGACATGGGGCTGTGGGACCTGGGCCGGATGTTCTTCGCGATGAAGGGCGTCACCGGCGGCGAGGGCACGTCCATGAACATGCCGATGTCCGGCATCAGGGGCGGCAACGTGCTCTGGGACCAGGCCAAGGTCGCGCAGCTGGTCCAGCAGCTGAAGAACGACGAGAAGGTCACGGTCAAGGGCGACTGAGCCCGGCCGAACCCACCGGCACACACGAGGGGCGCCCGGCTCGCACCGGGCGCCCCTCGTGGTGAACTGCCGGACTACTTGGGCAGGTTGCGCGCCATGACGATGCGCTGGACCTGATTCGTGCCTTCATAAATCTGGGTGATCTTGGCGTCGCGCATCATGCGCTCGACCGGGTAGTCGCGGGTGTAGCCGTAGCCGCCGAGCAGCTGGACGGCGTCGGTGGTGACCTCCATCGCGACGTCGGAGGCGAAGCACTTGGCGGCGGCGCCCTGGAAGGTCAGGTCGCTGTCGCCGCGCTCGGACTTGGCGGCGGCCGCGTAGGTGAGCTGGCGGGCGGCCTCGATCTTCATCGCCATGTCGGCGAGCATGAACTGCACGCCCTGGAAGTCGCCGATCGGCTTGCCGAACTGCTTGCGCTCCTGGACGTAGCCCTTGGCGTAGTCCAGCGCGCCCTGGGCGATGCCGAGCGCCTGGGCCGCGATGGTGATGCGGGTGTGGTCCAGGGTCTTCATGGCGGTGGCGAAGCCGGTGCCCTCCGCGCCGATCATGCGGTCGGCGGGGATGCGGACGTTGTCGAGGTAGACCTCGCGGGTCGGGGAGCCCTTGATGCCGAGCTTCTTCTCCGGGGCGCCGAAGGAGACGCCCGCGTCGTCCTTCTCCACCACGAAGGCCGAGATGCCCTTGGAGCGCTTCTCGGGGTCGGTGACGGCCATCACCGTGTAGTACTCCGAGACGCCCGCGTTGGTGATCCAGCGCTTGACGCCGTTGAGGACGTAGTGGTCCCCGTCGCGTACGGCCTTGGTCTTCATACCCGCCGCGTCCGAGCCCGCGTCCGGCTCGGACAGGCAGTACGAGAACATCGCGTCACCCTTGGCCAGCGGGCCCAGGTACTTCTTCTTCAGCTCCTCGGAGCCGGAGAGGATGACGGGGAGCGAGCCCAGCTTGTTGACGGCCGGGATGAGCGAGGAGGACGCGCAGACGCGGGCCACCTCCTCGATGACGACGACCGTCGCCAGGGCGTCGGCGCCGGCGCCGCCGTAGGCCTCGGGGACGTGCACCGCGTGCAGGTCGTTCAGGGTCAGCGCGTCCCGCGCCTCCTGGGGAAAGCGGCCCTCCTCGTCGACCTCGGCGGCGAACGGCGCGATCTTCGCCTCGGCGAGCGATCGCACCGACTCACGGAGCATGTCGTGCTCCTCGGACGGCCGGTACAGATCGAAATCAGCGGTTCCCGCCAAGGTTTCTCACTCCCCTGAGAGCTGGCTGCAGAGCGGCCCTGCAGTGCTAATTACCGTTAAGTAACCCGAAGTCTAGGGGCCTGGCCCCGGCCGGGATACGTGAGCTTGCCGACAGGGCTGGGACTGCCCCGTTCCGCTCGCGGATATGCTCAAGCAGCGCACGTCACCCCTGTTTGCGTCTGGAGCACCAATGGCCCTGAAGATCACCGTGATCGGCACCGGCTACCTCGGCGCCACGCACGCCGCCGCCATGGCCGAGCTCGGCTTCGAGGTGCTGGGTCTGGACGTGGTCCCAGAGAAGATCGAACTGCTCTCGCGCGGCCGGGTCCCGATGTACGAGCCCGGCCTGGAGGAGCTGCTGCAAAAGCACGTCGCGGGCATCGAGGGCTCCACCGGACGGCTGCGCTTCACCACCTCCTACGAGGAGGTGGGCGAGTTCGGCGATGTGCACTTCGTGTGCGTCAACACCCCGCAGAAGCACGGGGAGTACGCCTGCGACATGAGCTATGTCGAGGCCGCCTTCAGCTCGCTGGCGCCGCATCTGCACCGCCCCGCGCTGGTGGTGGGCAAGTCCACCGTCCCGGTGGGCAGCGCGGCCCGGCTGGCGGCGCGGCTGAGGGAGCTGGCGCCGGCCGGCGAGGGCGCGGAGCTGGCCTGGAACCCGGAGTTCCTGCGCGAGGGCTTCGCGGTGCAGGACACCCTGCACCCGGACCGGATCGTGGCGGGCGTGGCGGGCGAGCGCGCCGAGGAGCTGCTGCGCGCGGTGTACGCGACGCCGATCGCCGAGGGCTCGCCCTTCATCGTCATGGACTACCCGACCGCCGAGCTGGTCAAGACCTCGGCCAACTCCTTCCTGGCGACGAAGATTTCGTTCATCAACGCGATGGCCGAGGTGTGCGAGGCGGCCGGCGGCGACGTGGTCAAGCTGGCCGAGGCCATCGGGCACGACGAGCGGATCGGGAAGAAGTTCCTGCGCGCCGGGATCGGCTTCGGCGGCGGCTGCCTGCCCAAGGACATCCGGGCCTTCATGGCGCGCGCCGGCGAGCTGGGCGCCGACCAGGCGCTGACCTTCCTGCGCGAGGTCGACTCGATCAACATGCGGCGCCGCGGCCACATGGTGGAGCTGACCCGCGACGCGGTCGGCGGCTCGTTCCTGGGCACCCGGGTGGCCGTACTGGGCGCGACGTTCAAGCCGGACTCCGACGACGTACGGGACTCCCCCGCCCTCAATGTCGCCGGGCAGATCCACCTCCAGGGCGGCCAGGTGACGGTGTACGACCCCAAGGGGATGGACAACGCGCGCCGGGTCTTCCCGACGCTGGGGTACGCGAACTCCGCCGTCGAGGCGGCGCGCGGCGCGGATGCGGTGCTGCACCTGACCGAGTGGGCCGAATTCCGCGAGCTGGACCCGGCGTCGCTGGGCGATGTGGTCGCCGAGCGCCGCATCCTGGACGGGCGCAACGCGCTGGACCCGGAGCTGTGGCGCAAGGCCGGGTGGACCTATCGCGCGCTGGGGCGTCCGCGCGGCTAGCCGGGCGGCCTCCGGCGGCCCCGGTGGGCGGTCGCGCGCCGTCGGCGGCCGCCGGCCGTCAGGCGCTCCGGCCCTTGCGGGCCCGGTAAGCGCGCATCTTGGCGCGGCTGCCGCAGACCTCCATCGTGCACCAGCGGCTGCGGCCCGCGGGGCTGCGGTCGTAGTAGACCCACTGGCAGTCGTCGGCCGCGCAGGCCTTCAGGCGCGGCCAGGCGCCGTCGGCGGCGGCGGCGATGCCCGCGGCGATACGGGCGGTCAGCGCGGGCAGGCCGGTCAGGCCCGGGGCGGGCCGCAGCGAGGCGCGCCCCTGGGCATCGACGGCCAGGGCCAGCGGGGCCGCCGTCAGCAGCCGGTCCAGGGCACTCAGCCCGCTCTCGGGCAGATCGTGGCCGCCGTGTGCCAGGCAGGCGCCGCGCAGCGCCTCGCGCAACTCCCTCAGCTGCGCCAACTCCCGCTGGCCCGGGGCCCATTCACTCACCCCGTGCTCGCGCAGGAACGCCACCGCGCCCTCGGGCGCGGCCAGCGTGTCCCGCCCGGTCCCGACGTCGAGGGTGTTGGCCAGCGCCTGGACCAGGACCAGGGAATCGGGCGCCCGTCTGTCTCCCACCCTTGTCACGTTACCGGTGATGGGCCACCATGCAGTAACGAAGTTACCGGTTAACGCACTCAGGAGGTAACCCATGGCCATCGCCACGTTCGGGGTCGTCGCTCTGGACTGTCCCGACGCCGAGGCGCTCGCCGGGTTCTACGCCGAGGTCCTCGGCGGGAAGGTCGTGCGCAAGCTCGACCACTGGGTCGACGTCGTCGATTCCCAGGGCAAGCAGCTGCTCGCCTGCCAGGAGGTGGCGGGGTACACACCGCCGCAGTGGCCGGGGCAGGAGCGCCCCCAGCAGCTCCACCTCGACCTGGACGTGGAGCTGGAGCGGATCGACCAGGCCGAGCGGGAGGTCCTCGCACTCGGCGCGAGGCTCGTGCAGAGCGACGAAGGGGTGCGCAACTTCAGGGTCTACCTCGACCCAGCGGGGCACCCCTTCTGTCTGTGCTTCAGCTGAGCGGCCGGCCGGACGGGCCCTAGATCCGCGGCCGGTCCAGGCGATCGATGGTCGCGGTGGAGGGGGCGCGGCGCAGGCGGGCCGAGCGGGCGGTGAACTCCGCGCCGCGCAGCGCGCGCAGGGCGTTGCCCCAGGTGAGGTTGGCCAGGTCCTTGAACGACCAGCCGCGGCCGATGAGTTCGGCGATCACATGCGGGTAGCCGGAGACATCGGCGAGCGGGTGGGGGTGCTCGTCGGCGGCGCCGGTGTCGTACCCGGCGCCCAGGCCGATGTGTTCGGGGCCCGAGACCGAGCGCAGGTGGTCCAGGTGGTCGGCGATGTCGCGTACGGAGACCGGGCCCGTGCCGCGGGCCACGCGCTCGGGCACGAAGGAGACCATGCACACCCCGCCGTTGCGCGGGAGCTGGGCGAGCACGTCGTCGGGCACGTTGTGCGGGTGGTCGGTCAGCGCGCGGGCCGCCGCCTGGCACCAGAACACCGGCGCCTTGGTGACCGCGAGGGTGTGCCGCATGGTGTCGACGGAGGCGTACGAGAGGTCGATGAGCATGCCCAGGCGGTTCATCTCGCGGACCACCTCCTCGCCGAACGGCGTCAGCCCGCCCGCCCTGGGCGCGTCGGTCGCCGCGTCCGCCCACGGGGTGTTGCGGTCCGCGGTCAGCGACAGCGAGCGCACGCCGAGCTGGTGCAGGGAGCGCAGCGCGCCCAGCGAGCTGTCGATGGCGTGGCCGCCGGCGGAGCCCAGCAGGGAGGCGACCCGGCCGCGGTTGCGGGCCTCGGCGATGTCGTCGGCGGTCAGCGCCAGGCGCAGCGCCTCGGGGTAGGCCCGTACCAGCGCGTGCACGAAGTCGATCTGTTCGAGGGTGGCGCTGATGGCGCGGTCGCCGGTCAGGTCGGAGGGGACCTGCACGGACCAGAACTGGCCGCCGACGCCGCCCTCGCGCAGCCTCGGCAGGTCGGTGCGCACCGAGGTCTCGCCGTAGTCGAGGTCGAAGCAGTGGCCCGGGGTCAGGTCGTGGCCGGTGCGCAGCCGCAGCGCCCACGGGAGACCGTTGTGCCCGTCCACGACGGGGTGCGCGGCCAGCAGCGCCCTGGCCCGTACGAGCGGATCCCGTCGGTTCAGCGGCAGCGGCTGGTGGCCGGCTTCCGGTTCGCTCTCCCCTACTGCGGCAGCGCTGTCTTCTTCCTTCTGCTCGGGGGCGAGGTCGGCCATGGCGGGACTCCCTGGATGGTCGGCAGTATCGCCACGGTTGCATGGGAGCCCCGCCGGTTCGCGGTGGACGATCCGTACGGGTTACCGATCAGTCGCCCGGAGCCGGGGGCCGGTCACCGGGGCGCGGCGGGAGCGTCCAGCTGCTCGATGGTGGCGTGGGACGGGCCGTACTGGGTGCGCAGCTCGCGGGCGCTGTCCTCGGCGGCGCGCAGCGTACGCACCGCGTTGCGCCAGGTGAGCTTGGCCAGGTCGTCCTGGGACCACCTGCGCTCCAGCAGCTCGGCCAGGAGGTTGGGGTAGCCGGAGACGTCAGCGAGGTCGGCGGGGGTGAAGGCGGTGCCGTCGAAGTCGCCGCCGATGCCGAGGTGGTCGATGCCGGCGACCTCGCGCATGTGGTCGAGGTGGTCGGCGACGGTGGCGGCGGTGGCCTGCGGGCGCGGGTGGGCGGCCTCGAAGGCGCGCTGGACCTTCATCGCCTCGGGGGTGGTGTCGAGGTGGTGGAAACCCTTGGCGCGCATGTTCTCGTCCGCGCGCAGCGTCCATTCGACGGCCGCGGGGAGGATGAACTTCGGGACGAAGGTGGCCATCGCGATACCGCCGTTGGCGGGCAGCTGGGCCAGGACGTCGTCGGGGATGTTGCGGGGGTGGTCGCAGACCGCGCGGGAGGAGGAGTGCGAGAAGATCACCGGCGCGCGGCTGGTGCGCAGCGCGTCGCGCATGGTGTCGGCGGAGACGTGCGAGAGGTCCACGAGCATGCCCAGGCGGTTCATCTCGCGTACGACCTCGTGGCCGAAGGCGGTGAGCCCGCCGGCCCGCGGCTCGTCGGTCGCCGAGTCGGCCCAGTCGGTGTTGTCGTTGTGGGTCAGCGTCATGTAGCGCACGCCGAGCTGGTGCAGGGCGCGCAGCGTGGCCAGGGAGTTGTTGATGGAGTGGCCGCCCTCGGCGCCCATCAGGGAGGCGATACGGCCCTGGGCGCGGGCGGCCTCCATGTCGTCGGCGCTCAGCGCGAGGCGCAGCTCGCTCGGGTATCGCTCCGTCAGCTGCCGTACCACGTCGACCTGTTCGAGGGTGGCGCTGACGGCCTGGTCACCGGCGAAGTCGGTGCGTACGTAGACCGACCAGAACTGCGCGCCCACGCCGCCGGCCCGCAGCCGGGGGATGTCGGTGTGCAGGGTGGCGCTCTGGTCGGTGGACACATCGCGCGCGTCCAGGTCGTAGCGGACCTGCTGGCGCAGCGCCCAGGGCAGGTCGTTGTGGCCGTCGACGACGGGCCAGTGGTCCAGCAACTCCTTGGCGGCGGCGAGGCTCTGGGCCGAGGCGCTCACTTGCCGCCCCCGAAGCCGAAGCCCGCCGGGCCGGCCGCGATCTTGCTGCGCAGCCGCTTGCCCTTCTCGGTGGCCTGGTCGTTGAGGTCCTGCTGGAAGTCGCGCATCCGGCCCAGGAGTTCGCTGTCGTGGGCGGCGAGCATCCGGGCGGCGAGCAGACCGGCGTTGCGGGCGCCGCCGACGGAGACGGTGGCGACCGGGACACCCGCGGGCATCTGCACGATGGACAGCAGGGAGTCCATGCCGTCCAGGTACTTCAGGGGGACGGGGACGCCGATGACGGGCAAGGGGGTGACGGAGGCCAGCATCCCCGGGAGGTGGGCAGCTCCCCCGGCACCCGCGATGACCGCCTTCAGGCCGCGGTCCGCGGCCTGCTCGCCGTAGGAGATCATCTCGTGCGGCATGCGGTGCGCGGAGACGACATCGACCTCGTAGGGGATCTCGAACTCGTCCAGCGCCTTGGCCGCGGCCTCCATGACGGGCCAGTCGGAGTCGGAGCCCATGACGATGCCGATGAGGGGGGAGCTGCTCGCCATCATTCCGTGATCGTTCCTCGCAGATAGCCGGCGGCATGGGCGGCGCGCTCGCGCACGTCGGCCAGGTCCTCGCCGTAGGTGTTGACGTGTCCGACCTTGCGGCCGGGCTTCACGTCCTTTCCGTACATATGGATCTTCAGCTGCGGGTCCCGTGCCATGCAATGGAGGTACGCGGAATACATGTCGGGATAGTCGCCGCCGAGCACATTGGCCATGACCGTCCACTTGGCGCGCGGGCGCGGGTCGCCGAGCGGGAGGTCCAGCACGGCCCGGACGTGGTTGGCGAACTGCGAGGTGATCGCGCCGTCCTGGGTCCAGTGGCCGGAGTTGTGCGGGCGCATGGCCAGCTCGTTGACCAGGATGGCGCCCTCGCGCGTCTCGAAGAGCTCCACCGCCAGGTGGCCGACGACGTCCAGCTCCTTGGCGATGCGCAGGGCCAGCTCCTGGGCCTGCACGGACAGCTCGGGGGCGAGGCCGGGGGCGGGCGCGATCACGGTGTCGCAGACCCCGTCGACCTGGATGGACTCCACGACCGGGTAGGCGACGGCCTGGCCGTGCGGCGAGCGGACGATGTTGGCGGCCAGTTCGCGGACGAAATCGACCTTTTCCTCCGCCAGGACGGGCACGCCGGCGCGGAACGGCTCGGCGGCCTCCTTGGAGGATCGTACGACCCATACGCCCTTGCCGTCGTAGCCTCCGCGGACCGTCTTGAGGATCACGGGGAACCCCTCCCCTTCGGCCGCGAAGCGCTCCACGTCCGCCGGGTCCTCGACCAAGCGGTGGCGCGGGCAGGGGGCGCCGATCGCATCGAGCTTCGCCCGCATCACCCCCTTGTCCTGGGCGTGCACCAGAGCGTGGGGGCCGGGCCGTACGGGAATACCGTCGGCCTCCAGCGCCCGCAGGTGCTCGGTGGGAACGTGCTCGTGATCGAAGGTGATCACATCGCAGCCACGGGCGAAGGAACGCAGCGTGTCCAGGTCGCGATAGTCGCCGATGACGACATCGCCGACCACCTGGGCCGCCGATTCCTGCGGGGTGTCGCTGAGGAGCTTGAACTTGATGCCGAGGGGGATACCCGCCTCGTGGGTCATACGGGCGAGCTGACCGCCACCGACCATGCCGACTACCGGGAACGTCACGCCACCAGGGTATCCGCCCGGCCGTACGACCCCGACCTCCCCTTAGAGGATCATCCAAGGGGAGGGCCTTGGCGATCGATGAGGGCGGTGGGCTCGCGGCGCCGCCCAGGGGAGGACCCATGGCAGAGGCCGGGCACAGCGGGAACGGCGGGCGGCGCCGGGGCGAGGCGGGCGGCTCCCGCGACGGCGCGCGCAGCGGCGGCATATCCCGGCAGGCCAGAACGGCGGGCATCGCGATCGCGCTGACGGCCCTGGCCGCGGCGGTCTTCTCCGTCACCACCATCCTGTCCGGGCCCGCCGTCTTCGACGAGGAGGACCCCGAGATAACCGTCTACGCCGGGGACGGCTTCTCGCTGAAGCTGGCGGACAACCCGGACGCCGGATACCGCTGGATCCTCGACAGCCCCCGGCCGGATCCGGCCATATTGAAGGCGTCGGGCAGCCGCTACCGCGCCGCCGAACCGGCCGCCGAGGGCTCCGGCGGGATGCGCTACCTGGACTTCCGGGCCGTCGGCGCGGGCCGTACCGACATCCGCTTGCTGCACTGTTTCCGCTGCGGCACCCCGCAGGCCGACCTCCAGGACGCCAGGGCCCTCACCTTCCGGGTGACCGTCCAGTGATTCCGGCCGCGCCGAGGCCTTGCCACACCTTTGACAAAGGGCGGGAGGCATCCCCAGGAGGCGCTGGTTAGCATGAGTGGGCGGATCGAGGTTGACGTTCGTCCGCACTCGTCCATCACCAGGAGCTGAACGATCACCATGGGTGAACGGAGCGCACTGAGGGCGCGGCTGGAGTCGCTCACGCGGGAGATCGTGAAGTTCGGCGCGGTCGGCGGCGCCGGGGTGCTCGTGAATTTCGCGGTCTTCAACCTCGTACGGCAGCTGACCGAGCTGCCCGTGGTGCGGGCCAGCGTCGTGGCGACCGTGGTGGCCACCGGCACCAACTACCTCGGCTACCGCTACTTCACCTACCGCGAGCGCGACAAGCGGCGGCGCAGCAAGGAGCTGACGCTCTTCCTGCTGTTCAGCGTCGTCGGCCTGGTGATCGAGAACGGGGTGCTGTACGCCGCGACCTACGGCGCGGGCTGGGACACCTCGCTGCAGAGCAACGTCTTCAAGTTCCTGGGCATCGGCATCGCCACGCTCTTCCGCTTCTGGTCCTACCGCACCTGGGTCTTCCGCGCCCTGCCCGCCCGGGAGGCCGTGGAGACCGCCGAATCGTTCCTCACCGCCTCGCAGGCGGAGCAGGATTCCGTACGGGCCGAGCGCAGCCCGGCGAAGTAGTCCCCGGCAGCCCCTAGCGGGTGGGCCGCTCTTCGGGCTCGCGGGCCAGGCCCTTTTGGTACTGGTCCGCCTCCCGGCTCAGGAACAGCGCGAAGACCGGCGGCATCTGCTGGAGCAGCTCCAGGCGCCCGCCGTCCGCCTCCGCCAGGTCGCGGGCCACGGCCAGGCCCAGGCCCGTGGAGTTACGGCCCGAGACCGTGCGCTCGAAGACCCGCGAACCCAGGTCCGGCGGCACGCCCCGGCCGGCGTCGGTGACCTCCACGACCGCCTGGTTGCCGGTGACGCGGGTGCGCAGGGCGACCGTTCCGTCGCCGTGCATCAGGGAGTTCTCGATCAGGGTGGCGAGCACCTGGGCGACCGCGCCGGGCGTGCCGACGGCCCGCAGGCCCTTCTTGCCCGAGCTGACGATGACCCGGCCGGCGCTGCGGTAGGCCGGGCGCCACTCCTCGATCTGCTGCTTGACGACCTCGTCCAGGTCGAAGGCGACGGCCGATCCGCTGCGCGGGTCGCGGGAGTTGGTCAGTAGGCGCTGCACGACGTCGCTGAGCCGGTCCACCTGGGCCAGCGCGATGGCCGCCTCCTCCTTGACCGTGTCCGGGTCGTCGGTGACGGTGATCTCCTCCAGCCGCATGGACAGCGCGGTCAGCGGCGTCCGCAGCTGGTGGGAGGCGTCCGCGGCCAGGCGGCGCTCGGCGGTCAGCATCCGGGCGATGCGCTCGGCGCTGGCGTCCAGGACGTCGGCGACCCGGTCCAGCTCCTGGACGCCGTAGCGGCGGTGGCGCGGGCGGGGGTCGCCCGAGCCCAGGCGTTCGGCGGTCTCGGCCAGGTCGACGAGCGGCGCGGTCAGCCGGCGGGCCTGGCGTACGGCCAGGATGACGGCGGCGATGATCGCCAGCAGCGCCACCGCCAGAATGATCATGAGGGTGCGGCCGATCTCCGCGCTGACGATGGACCGCGACTCCTGGACGGTGACCGACTCACCGCGGTCGCCGTCCTGCTTGGACTCGATCACATCGCCCTTGGGCCGACTGCCGATCTCCAGCGGCGCCCGGCCCGGCAGCTCGATGCGGGCGTAGCGCTCCCCGGTGAGCTGGTCCGACAGCGCCTCCGGGGTGATCTTCTCGCCGCTGCTCATCCGGCTGTCGACCGTGCCGATCAGGCGTACGGCCTCGGCGTCCACGCTCTCCTGCGCACCGGCCTGGATCGTACGGGTCTCCACGATGACGATCGAGAGACCGAAGACGGCGATGACGACGAGCACCACGGCGAGCGTGGAGTTGATCAGGCGGCGGCGCACGGTGTCCTCCGGGCAGGAATCAGAGCCTGTGTCTCACCACCGGCTCTCGGGTGGTTCTCGGTGTCGCTCCCGCCCGGCGGCAGGGCCTCAGCTCTTCTCGAAGCGGAAGCCGACGCCTCGGACGGTGGCGATGTAGCGGGGGTTGGCCGCGTCGTCGCCGAGCTTCTTGCGCAGCCAGGAGATGTGCATGTCCAGCGTCTTGGTGGAGGACCACCAGGTCGTGTCCCAGACCTCGCGCATCAGCTGGTCGCGGGTGACCACCCGCCCGGCGTCGCGCACCAGCACCCGCAGCAGGTCGAACTCCTTGGCCGTGAGCTGGAGTTCCTCCTCCCCCATCCAGGCGCGGTGGGACTCCACGTCGATGCGTACGCCGTGCGTGGCGGGCGGCTGCTGGGGCTCGGCGCTGGAGCCGCGGCGCAGCAGGGCCCGGACGCGGGCGAGGAGTTCGGCGAGCCGGAAGGGCTTGGTGACGTAGTCGTCCGCGCCGGCGTCCAGGCCGACGACGGTGTCCACCTCGTCCGCGCGGGCGGTCAGGACCAGGATCGGGAAGGAGTGGCCTTCGTTGCGCAGCCGGCGGGCGACCTCCAGGCCGTCCATTCCGGGAAGGCCCAGGTCGAGGACGAGCAGGTCGATGTTCCCCTTGAGACCGGCGTCGAGCGCCGTGGGGCCGTCCTCACGCACCTCGACCTCGTAACCCTCGCGGCGCAGAGCGCGGGCGAGCGGCTCCGAGATGGACGCGTCATCCTCGGCGAGCAGTACACGGGTCATGGGCCGATGGTAGTCCGATGCACTGTGCGTACGGGGCGGATGGGCTGCGGGTACGGGGTGGACCGTCTGCGGCCGGGGGCGTACGGACGGTTCCCGGCTCCCGATGTGACCGTTGTCTCACTGCTCCCACTGGCCCCGATGTCGGACGTATGGTGTGCGGACGTCCGACGCACAACCCCGGGACCCAGACCGTCGACTGACGGGATCGGTCCCTGTTGTGTGCAGGGCTGGAACCACCAGTCCTGCGACACAGTGAATGACCTGTCGACCGGGTCCGCCGCGCAAGGAAGCACGGGGGCGTGGATCCCGGTGTATGCCTGTCCTGCCGATACCTCTTGCATAGTGGCGTCGAACCCCTCGGGCGTGGGGGCGGGCGGAGCTGCGCCGGTGCCGGTCACCCGACCGGGCGCGTACGTGGTCACTGCGCGTCCCGAGCACACAAGGAACCCCCATGGCGTCCAGCCTGACGAAGGGCGCAGCCGAGCAGGGAACCCCTGCAGACGGCGGCAAGACCTTCTTCGGCCACCCCCGCGGACTGGCCACGCTCTTCATGACCGAGATGTGGGAGCGCTTCAGCTTCTACGGCATGAGGGCACTTCTCGTCCTCTATCTGATCTCCGGCGGCCCTGACGCCAAGGACGGCTCTCAGGGTGGCGGCCTGGCCATCACCACCTCCTCCGCACTGGCGATCTACGCCGTCTACATGGCGATGGTCTATCTGCTCGCCATGCCCGGCGGCTGGTTCGGCGACCGGGTCTGGGGGCCCCGGAAGACCGTGGCCATCGGCGCGTCGGTGGTCATCGCGGGCCATGTGGTGCTCGCGATTCCCGGCCAGATGTTCTACGTCGGCCTGGCCCTGGTCGCCTGCGGTTCGGGCCTGCTGAAGTCCAACATCTCCACGATGGTGGGCCACCTCTACAACGGCCCCTCGGACCCGCGCCGCGACGGTGGTTTCACCGTCTTCTACATGAGCATCAACATCGGGTCGTTCGCCGCCCCGCTGCTCGTGGGCTGGGTCGGCCAGAGCATCAACTGGCACCTGGGCTTCGCCACCGCGGCGCTGGGTATGGCCATCGGTCTGGTGCAGTTCCTCATCGGCACCAAGCACCTGGACGCGAAGAGCAGCCAGGTCCCGACGCCGCTGTCGCCCCAGGAGCGCAAGAGCTGGCTGCTCAAGGGCCTGATCTGGGCCGGCGTCGCGGCCGTCTTCTACGGCATCGTCGGCACCGCCGGGGTCTTCACGATCAACTGGGTGCTGGTCCCGCTCGGCGTCATCGGCATCGTCGTCCCGTTCGTGGTGCTGGCCCGCATCAAGCGGGACAAGGACCTGACGCCGGTCGAGCAGGGCAAGGTCAGCAGCTATGTGTGGATCTTCATCGCCGCCTCCCTGTTCTGGATGATCTTCGACCAGGCCGGTTCGACGCTGAGCGTCTTCGCCGAGAAGAACACCGCGGACACGATCTTCGGCTTCGGCTTCCCCTCCTCGTGGCTCCAGTCGGTCAACCCGCTGTGGGTGCTGGCGCTGGCCCCGGTCTTCGCCTCGGCGTGGCTGGCTCTGTCTCGTAAGAGCAAGGAGCCCAACACCACGGTGAAGTTCGCCATGGGCATGGTCCTGATCGGCTTCTCGTACTTCTTCTTCATCATCCCGATGCAGATGTCGGCCGACGGCACCAAGGTCAGCCCGATGTGGCTGATCACCATGTACGGACTGCAGACCATGGGTGAGCTGTGCATCTCCCCGGTCGGCCTGTCGGTGACCACGAAGCTGGCCCCGGCGAAGTACGCCAGCCAGATGATGGGTGTCTGGTTCCTGGCCAACACCGCCGGTGACAGCGTCATCAGCCTCGTGGGCATCGCGGGAGCGGACCTGAGCGGTATAGGGGTGCTGGCGGCGGAAGCGGCGTTGGCGACCTTGGCAGGTGTATCGATCTTCATGTACCGCAAGAGGATCAATGAACAGATGGGCGACGTGCACTGACGCACCGAGCGCTCACGCCGCAGGACGCGGTCCGCTGCAAGCAGTGAGTTGTACGCGGTGATGCTGTCCGCAGTGAAGGGGTCCGGCACCAGGGGTGCCGGGCCCCTTCGGCGTTTCCGGGGGGGCGGTGGGACAGGTGGTCAGGGGGTTGGATGGTCGGGGTCGGGTGGTCGGGGTCGGGGTCGGGGAAGGGCGGCCGGGGTCGGGGTCGGGGAAGGGTGGCCGGGTGGCCGGGTCGGGTGGCCGGGTGGCCGGGCCGGTGGCCGGGTGGTCGGGCCGGTGGCCGGGTGGTCGGGCCGGGTGGCCGGGTGGTCGGGCCGGGTCGGGTGGCCGAGGGTTGGATGGCCGGAGCCAGCCGGGAGGCGGTCAGCGGCGTAGGCGGCGCCATGGGGTGAGGGTGAAGACCGCGGCGCCCAGCAGGATCACGGTGCCGGCTATCAGGCCGAGGGCGGTCAGGCCGCCGTGGCCGTCGGCGCCGGTATCGGCGAGGCCGCCACCGCTGCCGCCCGAGGCGCTGGCGGGGCCCGCGGCGCTGCCGCCGGTGGTGCCGGTTGCGCCCGACGTGCCCGAGGAACCCGAGGTGCCTGACGTGCCTGACGTGCCTGACGTGCCTCCGCTGGCGCCGCCCGGCTGGGCCGCGGTGTCCAGGGTCAGGGAGGCGCCCGGGTCCTTCTCCGGGGTGCAGGTGGTGGTCGTACCGAGGGCGTTGACGGTCAGCACGCCCGGCGTGAGGGTCGCCTTGCCGGTCGCACCCGGTTTGTACGTGCCCGTCAGGTCCGGGATCTCGATCGGCCGGCCGGACTTGATCGGCTCCTTGTTGGCCGGGCCCTCGACCTTGACCGAGCCCTTGTCGGCGCCGCCCACCGCGACCTGCATGGACGGTTTGACGGAGTTTGCCGGTATATCGGCCGGACTGTCCATGACGGACTTGGCGAACTTCACGGTCAGGTCATAACTGCCGCTCTTCTTGGTGGCGTTGATCCGGACCGGCGAGGTGGCCTTCTTGTCGCCGATGGGGGTCTTGCAGGCGTACGGGACCTGGAGCTCCTTGCCCTGGTAGGAGGTGCCGTCGGGGTCACCTCCGCCGCCGGTGGTGGAGCCGCCGGAGGTGGCGCCGCCGGTGCTGCCGCCCGAGTCGCCGCCGCCGGAGGCCGTGCCGCCCGAGGTGGAGCCTCCGGAAGTCGAACCGCCGGAGGTGGAGCCGCCGGTGGTTCCGCCGCCTGCGTCCGTCACCTTGATGGTGACCGCGGGCGGCACCTCTTCCTTGGGCGTGCACTTGGTGTCCGTGGAGAGCGGTTTGCTGACGTTGATGTTGTAGAAGCCGGGCGCGAGCGTGACCTCGCCCGCCGCCGTCAGTTTCAGCTTGCCCTTCATCTCCGGCAGGATCATCGGGCTGTTCTTGGGGATCGGCGGATTCTGGCGCGGCCCCTCCACCGCCAACTCCCCGCTCTGCGCCCCCGCGACCTTCAACTTCCCGGTCGATTTGACGGTGTCCTTCTCCAGATCGAGGATGCCGGGGTTCTTCGAGGCGGCCTCCACCGTCTTCCACACCACCTCCACCTCCTCGCCGACCTTCGCCGTCGCCGGGGCACTCACCGCTACCTTCGTGGTGCCCTGCACGGGCGGCAGACCGGAGATCGGGGGCGGCAGGCACTCCGTCCTGTACGCCGCCTCCGCGGCCTGGGCCGGCCCCGCGGCCAGCACGATTCCCGCACCTGCGAGCGCCAGCGCGGCCCCGGCCGCGCCCGCTCTCCTGCCTTGCCTCATCACGTGGGACCTTTCGGTGTCGGTCGGTCGGTCGATGTGGGGGTGGACGGTGCGGTGTCCGGGGTGAACCACGGCAGGGCGGCGGTGTCCTCCGCCGCGGGCTCCGGCGCTCGCGCCGGGCCGCCGTCGGTCGTCGAAGGGGTGGTGTCCGGGCGCCGGGGCCCGGCGCGGTGCTTCTTGCGTGCGGAGGCGGCCCGTACGGACGCGGCGCGAGCGGAGGCGGCGCGAGCGGTCGCGGCGCGAGCGGAGGCGCGTGCGGACACCGCGCGTATGGGCGCGGGTTTGGTGCGCGCCCCGGCGGCCTCCCGTGGCCTGACCTTGTTGACCACCGCCATCCCGATACGGAAGACCGCGGCCGGCACGACGATGCACAGCAGGATCCAGAACAGCGTCACGCCCCAGGGCCTGCCGACCCCCCACGGCTGCTCGACCAGCAGCTTGCCGCCGTACTTGAGCGAGACGAGATAGTCGCCGTGGGCGCCCGCCGCCAGCTCGACCGGCAGCGAGACCTCTGCCTTGCGGCCGGCCGGGATGCTGCCGCGCCACTGCTGCTCCTCCCACTTGGGGGCGAAGACGCCGTGCGAGGTGCCGACCTGGAAGAGGGGGTCCTTGGCGGGGGTGGAGCCGACGTTGCCGACGGTGAAGGTCAGCTGGCGCTGCGGGGGCGCGCCGAACCAGGTCAGCAGGCCGCTCGTGCCGCGCAGCCGCGGCCGGTCCACCACGGTCAGCCGCCCGCCGCCGTCCTCCCGGGGCAGCGGGGCCACGGGGTGCCCGGCAACGGTGAACGCGGCGTCCGCGCTCTGCGCCCGCCCCGTCACGCTCGCCACGTGCACCACGCACGGGCAGGGCTTGGGCGGCTCGGCGACCGGGATCTCCTTGCTGAAGCCGCCCCCGCTGTCGGTCGTGACGGCCCGGCCCTCCGCGTTGGCGCAGGAGTTGGTGCCGCCGATCCCGTTCTGCCCGCAGATCAGCAGGGTCAGCAGCGCCCCGCCCCGCCAGCCCTTGCCGGTCACGGTCACGGTGCCGCCCTTGCCCGCCTGTTCCTTGGAGACGCGCACACTCGGCCCGTCGGCGGCGTGGCCCATCGGCGCGAGCAGCCCGGCGCACACGGCCGCCGCGCAGACGGTCACGGCCGCGGTCCACCACCGCCGCGCCCGATACGCCAGGCGACTCTTCGGCCCGCCGACTCCCGTACGCCGAGCCCCGCCCGCCCTCCGCACCGCCAGTACAGCCGGCACCGCCGATGCGGGCGGCGCCACCGATGCGAGCGGTTCCGTCGGTACAGCTGTCCCCAGCTCGGGTCCCAGCCCGGTCCCTGCGCCTGCCCTGCCGCCGTTCACGATCCCCCTCCCCCTCCCGGCCCCGACGCCGTGTCCGCCAAGTCCCGCTCTCCGTCGGCCCGTTCGCCCCGTACGTCCCGCTCCTTGCGTCCGGCCCGCTCGGCCGGTCCGGCGCCTTCGGTACGTCCGGTGCGCTCCGCGCCTTCGCTGACTCCGACGCCCTCAACGCGCCCGATGCTTTCCATACACCGCTCGCGCCCATCGCGTTCCGCCCGAACCCGCACGACGTCGTTCCGGCCCGCGCCCCGCACCGCACCGGTCCGGCCCGCGTCGGACGGTGACTCCGTACCTCTCCGCCCTGCCCCGTCGACGAGTTCGGCGCGCTCAGCGCGCTCCTGACCGGCTCGCAGCGAGTCCCCCCGACCCGCGTCGGACGGTGCCTCCGTACGCCTCTGCCCTGCTCCTTCAGCTCGCTCGGTGCGCTGGGCGCGCTCCGGACCGGCTCGTAGCAAGTCCCCCCGACCCACACCCGCCGGTGATCCCGTACGCCTGCGCCCGGCGCGCCGGAGTCCGTGCGTCAGGCCCGTGTCCTTGCCCGCCGCCCGCAGGCGGCGGCGTATGAGCCAGGTGCCGGTGGCGGTGAGGGCCAGTGTGGGGAGGGTGGCGGTCCACCACGGGAGTGTGGTGTGGGTCGTGTCCGCCGAGGAGTGGGCGCCGCCCTGTGCCGTGACGGTCAGGTGGATGTCCGCCGAGTCCAGGGCGGGCGGGTCGGGCCACGGCTCGGTGAGTTCGACGCGGCGGCCCGGAGGGAGTTCGACGGGCAGGGTGCGTGCGGCGCGGTGCAGGAGAGGGCCGAAGACGCCGTCGATGCGGAGCGCCAGCCGGGGCGTGAGGGGGGTGTTGCCGCGGTTGACCAGGGCGTAGTGGATCTCCGTCGCGCTCCCCCGCTCCCGTACCGTCACGTTCTCCACGGTCAGGGCGGAGAGTGTGGGCCCGGTCACCCGTAAGTGGACCGGTACCCCGGCCCGTCTGCCGCCGCTCTCCGCGAGCAGCGTGCCGGGGTGGTCGCCGGGCGCCGCCTCGCGCGGGACGGTCACGGTGAAGGGGACGTCGGCCCGGGTGCGCGGCGGGACCTTCACCCGCCGCGCGGCCGGTGCGATCCACGCGCCGGAGCCCGTGGCACCCGTGCCGCGCAGGGTGACGGTCACGGGCCGGGACGAGCGGTTGGCGAGGGCCAGCCGGTCCTTCAGGACGGTTCCGGGGGCGCCCTCCAGGTAGAAGTACGGGCGGCCCTCGGCGCCCGGCCCGGCGCGGCCGCCGGGCGCGGGAGCGGGGGCGGCGGACCAGGCGGGCCCCGCCGGAGCGC
>NZ_JBSIBZ010000069.1:0-56927 GCF_058245575.1 Streptomyces sp. UF-297
CCCCCCCCCCCCCCCCCCCCCCCCCCCCCCCCCACAGCCGATCAGACGGTGAGATCTGGAGAGCTACACCTAGATCCCGAAAGGAGCCGCGTAGCGAACGGTGCCGCTCGGCAGCGGGTGGTTCTCGTCCAGGGCCATGGCCATCATGGCCTCGTCCGGGACGTCGAAGGTCAGGCCGATGCCGTGCGTGGAAGCACGGGTGAAGCCGAACCGCGGGTAGTACGCCGGGTGTCCGAGCACGGTGACGTACCGCTCGCCCATGTCCGTGGCCGCCTCCAGGGCAGCGCGGATAGCGGCGGAACCGGCGCCGGTCTTCTGAAACTCGGGCCGGACGGCGACGGGAGCCAGACACAGGGCCGGGGTGTCACCGATGTGGCAGCGGGTCAGCAGCGCGTGGCCGATGACCTCACCGCCCTCGTCGGTGCTGACGATGGACAGACCCTCGATCCAGGAGGAGTCGGCGCGCAGCGCGTCGACGAGATCGGCCTCCAGCGGCGTCTCGAAGGCCGCCAGGGTGATCTCACGGATGGCGGGGATGTCGGCGCCGGTCTCGGCGCGCGTGATCCAGTTGCTGTGTGTACGCATGACGGGAAGAAATTCCGTTTCATGGTGGGATTCGTGCGGGGAAGACCTCGCGAGCTCACGCTCCCAGCGAGGCAGGGACGACTGAGTCAGACCGTCGCCCGGGACGTGAGGGCGATCCGGGCGCTGCGCACAGCAGTGGCCTTGAGCGCGGTCATCAACCCCACCTCCCTCTCATCCTCAATCCCAACCAAAACGAACCCCAAAAACGTACCACACCAGCCCCGATGCCTCGAACACACAGCCGCCCCAGGCCGAGCCACGGGCTCCTTCTGGGGCGGTGCTGTATCCGTCAGCGCCTGAAGGCATTCCTGGCCTTGGAGGCGGCCTGTTTCAGGTTTCCCCGTGTGCGGTCCGTCCTGCCTTCGCGTTCCAACTGCCGGTCGCGGGAGGCTCGTCCGACGGTCTCCTTGAGCCTGCCCTTGGCTGTCTGTGCTTTGTTCCTGAGGGACTGTGCCATGTTCATCGCGGTCCTCATCTCGTGTCGTGGGGCTGTTGCACGGGGATCGTGGGTGTGCGGGTGTCCGCAAGGCGGTGTTCCACTCCCTGTCGGGGTCAGGTCGCGCCGCCGCGGATGCGGAAGGGGACGCTGGTGTGGGTGGTGCCTGATGTGCCGGTGGGTGTTCCGTCGGGTTTCAAGGGCGTGGCGCTGAGGGCGAGGAGGGCCACGTCGTCCGCCGGGCCGTCAGGGAAGGTGGCCAGCAGGACGGTGAGGTCGTCGATGATCGCGGCCGCACCGGGCGCCGCGCTGGTGGCCGCGTGGTGGGTGAGGTGTGCGGCCAGGCTCTGCTCGTCGAACCGGGCGCCGTGGGACGTACGGGAGGCGATGAGGCCGTCGCTGTAGAGCAGGAGCGCCTCACCGGGCGCGAGGCGCAGCGTCCGGGAGACGAACGGCGCCTCGGCGAGTGCGCCCAGGATCATGCCGCCGGTCAGCTCCATCGCTTCAGCACGCGGGTGCCGTCCGCGGCGGGCCGGGCGCAGGCGGTACGCGGGCGGGTGGCCGCCCCCGGTCAGGGTGATGGTGAACCCGCCCGCGGGATCGGGATCCAAAGTGCCGAAGACCAGCGTGCACAGGCGGACGTCGTCGGCCGGGTCCGACAGCAGGGCCGTGTTCAGCGTCACCAGTACGGTGCGCGGGTCGGGCTCCAGCGGTGCCGTGGAGCGCAGGGTGTGGCGGATCAGCGAGGTGAGCGCGGCCGCCGCCGTACCTCTGCCGCTCACATCCCCGAGGCAGAACGCCCACCGGTCGCCGCCCAGGGGGAAGACGTCGTAGAAGTCGCCGCCGACGTCATGGACGGAGGCGGTGGTGTAGTGGCAGGCCGCCTGCAGGCCCGGCACCTGTGGCAGAGCCGGCGGCAGCAGGGTGCTCTGCAGGGCCGCGGCGAACGCCGCGATCCGGGCCCGGTCCTGCTCGGCCCGGTCGCGCGCCGCGTGCTCGGCCTCCAGCAGTTCGCGTTCCCTGCGCAGCATGCGCAGCGCGGACAGCCGTAGCTCCAGTTGGTCCATGACCAGAGCGGCCAGGTCGGTCAGCGCGGCGGTCCGCTCGGGCGTGATCCGTCGCGGCCGGGTGTCCAGGACGTCGACGGCGCCGAGCCGGTGGCCGTCGGGGGTGGTGATCGGGGCGGCGGCGTAGAAACGGACGCCGGTCGGACCGGCCACCATCGGATGCGTGCGGGCGAGGGGGTCGTGGAGCGTGTCAGGGATGACCACCGGGGCGTCGGAGAGAATCACCGAGGTGCTCAGACACGCGTCCCGGCCGGTCTGGGTGACCCCTTCCAGCCCGTACGCGGCCTTGAACCAGACCCGGTCGGTGTCGACGATCGTCACCGTCGCCATCGGGGCGCCGAAAAGGCGCGCGGCCAGCGCGGCGATCCGGTCGAACGCCCCGTCCGGCGGCATGCCGAGGATGTCGTAGCGGCGTACCGCCTCGATGCGCCGCGCTTCGCGTACCTGATTCCGTTCGGGGGGCGACTCCATGCTTCCCGTCCTGCTCGTCGTCCGACATGCTCCCCGTCTGGTCGTGGCTACTCGGGCCGCTGTGTACGGGGGTTGTGCGCGAGGCCGGGCCGCCAGGTCCCGTCGCGCGGTGCGGGGGCGGCGGCCGTCATCGTGCGCCCGCCTGCAGAGGCGTCGGCCGTGGGGCCGGCGCGCCCACGGTGGGGCCCGTAGGGAGGCCGCTCGGCAGGAGGTCGCAGTCGGTGAGGGAGAGCATGCGCCGTGGCGCGGGCGGTGGGTGTGGGTGGTGCGGTCGCAGGGCTCTACCGGTCTTCGCGGCCTGCTCGGAAGAGCGCAGGAAGGAGTTGAGCCCGCTCGTGCCGCAGGAGGTGACGGCGGCCGGGCCGGCATCGATCGTGCGCACACCGCCGTACAGGCACTCCGGCAGGGACGCGCTGGCCAACGGCACCGTCGGCAGGTCGATCTCACCGGCCAGGGTGATCAGTGCCTGGCTTCGCTCGTCGTGCCGGTAGACGTTCAGACGGAGCAGGGACATGGCGCCTCCGGTTCCGGGCGGCCGGCCGGGGCGGGAGCCGGCGGTGCAGGCTGAGGTCCCGGCAGAAAAGTGTGCTCAGCAGCAACGCGCCGTCGGGGTCTGGAACGTCGACGTCCTGATGTGAGGGTAGTCCTGGATTCGGCGGGCCGGGAGACGGGGGAGACCTCAAAGCCCGTACCCGCGACAGGAGTTCAGGTGTGCCGAGCTCGGGTGAGGGCCTCGGCGTGGCCGTCGGCTCGCGGGCGAGCGCCATCACCCGGCTCGGTGACCGATGCCGATCGTGCAGGGCTCATCGCCGCTCCTGTGAGGAGGGGACGGCGGGCCCGGTCGGGCCCGCCGCCGCGTCACACCCTTCGGCTCTTCGCGGCTCCGGTGGTCCTGCGCCGCGGGCGGAGCCGTCCGCGACCTCCGTCCCTGTGGTCGCGACGGTCGCGGACCGCGGACGGAGCGGCGGTGACCGGATGCGGCCGTGCGGGGCTGCCCGGGCTGTGAGCGCCGCGGCTGCCGGGAACGCGGCGGCTGTAGTGACGCAACGCGATCCGGTCGGCGTGCTGGCCGTTGAGGAGATGGATCACGAAGGCTCCCAGGGCGATCATCGCGAGTATGACGGCGAGGGTGATGCCGGTATCCATGGCCATGTCACTTCCTGCCGGCTGTGGGAGCCGATGCGGTCATGGCGCCGCCCTCTGCCTCCCATGCTTCTGCCTGTGTACGGCCCGGCGGGTCTGCTTCTGCCGGGGCGGAGAGGTGGCGTTCCGCCTCTGCCGGGGCGGAGAGGTGGCGTCCCGCCTCGGCCGCCATGAGCGCGCTGCTCGTACGGACGGTCTGCGGGTCGCAGGCAGCGGCCATGAGCCGTCCGGCGGCGGCCTCATCGGTCTCCGGAGGGACGATCAGCAGGTCCCAGCGTCCTACGCGGTAGGACAGCAGCAGGAGTTGGTGCGGATCCTGCTCTTCTTTGAACCAGCCCACCTTGACCACATGGCCGTCGACGGCGATCTTTCGTGGCACGACCGGCCAGTACGTCGGGTTCACCGTGATGCGCGTGATGCGACCCCACAGCGGGTCCAACAGGGCGGTCAGTGCGGGCAGTTCCTGCGTGAGGTCCCGGGAACGCGGCCACCAGGCGCCGTCGAGCAGCCCGGACTGCGGGCCCGGGGGCTTGAGGGAGAGTCGGACCGGCGGGTCGCCGGAGGGCTTGGTGGTGAGTGTGGTTGGCGGGGCTCGTTCGGTGATCACCGTCATGGTGTCGACCTGTCCCCGGACCTGGTGTGCCCGGCCCGGTGCTATCTGCCCGAGAGAGATACCGACATGGAAGCCGGTCAAGAAATGCTCTCGGTACTTCCAGCGTACTCCTGCGGAAGCTCCGACCACGACTGCCTGAGCAAGTCCTGACGGGCAGGCCGTTCCTGATCGGAAGGGCAGCGGCCGGGCGTAGGCTGGGATCACCGAGAGCTCTTCGTACGCCGGCCCCGATGCCCGTGTCGTTCTCGGCGAGTCACCACACCGGGCCTGCCCGGGGCGAGGTCAGATCATGAGCACGATAATGCTGCTGGCGGACACCCGTACTCAACAGGTGGTCCCCGGCGCGGCCGTACTGCGGATGGAGACGACGCCCCGCCGTGACGGGACCTTCGACGGCGCGTGGTGGCCGCGGTCCCGGGACCTCGAAACCCAGTTGCCCGGCTTGGTACGCGCGCTGACCGCGCGGCTGGGGCCTCTCGCGCGGGTCGGCCTCGACGCGAGCGCCTGGGACGTGCACACGCACCACATGGTCGTCGACGGCCACATGATCCGCATCGACTGGTCCGCCGTCGACGACAGCACGATGCTCATCACCCGTGGACGGCAGGACATCTTCTCCTTCCTGATGCTCCCGCCGCAGACCGACGCATCCGCCGCGCGTGCCGCCATGGCCATGGCCGTACAGGACGGCAATAGCGCATCGGCCGCGGAGATTCTCGCTGCCACCGGAATCACTTCCGCTTGAGGGACGTTCGGGAGGGGCCCGGAGCCTCTGTAAACGGCCCCGTGCGGGAGCTGGGGTTTCACTACCCTTCACGCCCGCCACTGCAACTTCAGTGACGGGCGCGGCAATTCACTGCCCCGAGTCCTCGGCAAGGGTGTGGGCGACGAGCGCGTTGGCGTGGCCGTGGCCCAGGCCGTGCTCGGTCTTGAGCCAGGCGACGAGTTCCATGTGCTTGGTCAGGGGAGAGGAGCGGATGAGGTCCTTCCATTCCGCTGTCGGGCGGCCGTACTTCTTCTCGATGGAGGGGAAGTAGCTGGCGGGGCCTTTCACCGGGGCGGTCATGTCGAAGAGCTCCATTCTGGTGCGGGTTTTCGGGGGAGAGGCTGCGGTTGGTGTACGGACCGGTGGATTCAAAAGGTCCGGTCGGGCAGTTGGTGGCGGAGCAGGACGACCCGGGAGTCGAAGGTGCGGGATTCGGTGAGGGTGAGGTTGAGCTGTTGCCGGGGAGAGCGGAAGACGGGCTTGCCTCCGCCGAGCACGACGGGGTGGACGAAGATCTGGTACTCGTCGATGAGGTGGTGCTCGGTGAGGAAGGCGGCGAGCGTGGAGCCGCCGAACAGGAGCAGATGGGTGCCGCTCTCCTTCAGAGCGGTGAGCTCTTGGACGACATCGGTCTTGATGACGCGGGTGTTCCAGTCGGCCTTGTCCAGCGTCGAGGAGACGACGACCTTGGGCGTCCTGCGCCATACGGGGGCGAAGGCGAGGTCGTGTTCGTGGGTGGAGTGTTCCTCGGCGCGCGGCCAGTAGCCGGACATCATGTCCCACACCGCGCGCCCGTAGAGGAAGGTGTCGGCGCTGTCGGTGAGGGCCTGGGAGTAGGCGGAGAGTTCGCTGTCCATGACGGGCCAGTCGAATTCGCCGTTCGGGCCCTCGATGAAGCCGTCCAGCGACTGGTGCACACAGTGGGTGATCTTCCCCATGAGATGGCTCCCCCTTGACGGCGGGCACGGAAATGCCCTTGTGTACGATGTCCACATTCGAGGGGTGCGGCGATCCATGCCCCCCGACCGATCGTGCGGAAGCCTAGACGGGCTAAGTGGATGCTGTCCACATTGGAGCGGGTGATGACACCGGACGCCGGCAAGCCGAAGCGGAGCACCTACCGCCACGGCGACCTCCGCAATGCGCTGATCAAGGCCGGAGTCGAACTGGCCCGCGAGGGCGGCCCGGAGGCCGTGGTACTGCGGGCCGCCACCCGCCACGCGGGCGTCGTACCCAACGCCGCCTACCGCCACTTCGCCGACCGCGGCGCCCTCCTGCACGCCGTCTCCCAGGCCGCCATGGCCCAGGTCGCCCGCACCATGGAAGCCGAACTGGCGGCGCTGCCGCCGGCCACGGACGAACAGGCCGCGGCCCGCGCCCGTTTCCGCGCGGTCGGCACCGGCTACCTCCGCTTCGCCGAGAAGGAGCCCGGCCTGTTCCGTATCGCCTTCCACGTCCCCGGCGACATGACGCACGCCGCCGCCGACGACGCTGCGGGAGCCGGTGGCAAGACCCCCTTCGAAATCCTCGGAGCCGCCCTCGACGACCTCGTGGAGACCGGCATCCTGCCCGAAGACCGGCGCCCCGGCGCCGAGTTCCTCGCCTGGTCGGCCGTCCACGGCCTTGCCGTCCTCCTCATCGACGGCCCGCTGCGCGGCCTGCACCCCACCCAGGCCCACGAGGCGGGCCGGCACCTCATCGACATGATCGAGCGCGGCATCTGACTGTGAATCACTTCCGGCGAGGCCCGGCGGCACCCTCGATCCGCCGGCCAGGCCGTGCGGTGGCGGGGCTCGGCTGTGCGTCCTGAGCGCCGTGGTGTTCGCGGATGCTTGACGAGGAGAGATCCGTACGGCCCGAGTCCGCTATGTGCCGACACACCGGCGTAGGCTCAAAGGGAATCCGTGGATGCCTCCACCGGTGCGAACGCTGTTCTGATGCGGGTATTCGGCGGCTCCGTCGAGGGGAGGCGCCATGCCGCCAGCGGACACTCTCCCGATCCCGAGCGGTCGGTCAAGAGCCACACCCCGCACCGGCCTTGGACGCCGGAGGGTCACGGGCGGCCGATGCCCGCTGCGGCGCGTCCCGGAGCTCGACGTGGTGTGCGCAGGGAAGAGGTCCAGCGTGCGTCCCCCTGTCTACGCCGACGCCCTGTTACGGGTCTGGCATACCGCCGACCCGCCGGGCCTGCGGCTTGCCGGTCAGGTCGACCTGACCAACCAGACCGCGCTGATGTGCCACCTCCTGTCCGTGGACGGAGCGCCGGCCGACATCACCGTGGATCTTCGCGAGGTGACGTTCCTGAACTTCCCCTCCCTGCACGCGCTGGTCTCCTTCGCCCAACTGCTGGAGCCCGGACGGCACCTGATCCTGCACACCCGGACGCCGGTGATCGCCGCCATGCTGCTGGCCTGCGGCTGGGACCGGCCCGAGCTGCCGCTGACCCTCGTGGAGGAGATCCCCGATGAGTGACCCGCGCGTGTCGTCCCGGCCGGGGGCGACACCCCACGCGCACCATCTGCTGCTGTACGGCGGTGACGAGCAGTTCCTGGCTGCCGCCCTGCCTTTCGCCCGCGATGGGCTGGCGGCCGGGGAGCCGGTCTTCATCGCCACCAGCCGCCACAACACCGCCTTGCTGCGACGCCATCTGGGAGCACGGGCCGACGAGATCGTCTTCGCCCCCGCGCACTGGTACCGCACCCCTGCCCAGGTTCTGCTGGCCTACCACGACAAGGCCCACACCACCGCGGGCCCCTCCCGGGTCCTGGGTGAGGCTCCCTGGGCGGGGCTCACCCCCGACCAGGCCCGCGAGTGGACCCGGTACGAGTCCCTGCTCACCCTCGCTCTGGCCTCGACCGGCGCCTGGCACCTGTGTCCGTACGACACCCGCATCCTGCCCGCCGGCGTCTTGCGCACCGCCCAGCTCACCCACCCGGCACTGACCACCGGCGCGACCCACCGGTCCAACCCCGCCCACGTAGACCCGGCGGAGTTCAGTGCGGCCTGCGACACCGCACCGCTGCCCGAACCATCCGAGAAGTGCGAGGAGTTCCGCTTCGAAAGCTCCCGGCAGATCGTCGAACTCCGCGAGTTCACCGCCCGCCTCGCCCGCCGCGCACAGCTGCCTCCCGACCGGGTCGACAGCCTGCTGGTCTGCGTGGACGAGGCCGCTGCCAACGCCGTACGGCACGGCGGGGGAAGCGGCCGCTGCCGGATCTGGACCACGGCCAGCGAAGTGTTCTGCGAGATCATCGACCCGAAGGGCACCCTGGACGCCGCACTGGCCGGCTACCTGCCGCCCAGCACCTCGCACCTCGACGGCCGCGGACTGTGGATCATCCGCCGCCTCAGCGACGCCGCCGACATACGCAGCACCCACCACGGCACGACCATCCGCATCCGCATGAGCCGCCGCCGCTCGGCAACGCCCTCGTAGCCGGGCGGGCAGGAGGCCGCCCGCCTTTCGGGTGCTGACGCGGTGCGGGGGCGCCAGGACATCCTGGAGCCCCCGCAGGTGCGCTGTCGTCACCACTCCTCGATGGCCTCGGCTACTTTCCCGGCCAGGATGGTTCCGATGATGTATCCCGCAATGCCACCGGCGAAGGTGCCGAGAGGGCCCGCGACTGTGGTGCCTACCGCCGCTCCGTGAGCGGCGGCCTGATGCGCGGTAATGGCCTGAGTCACTGCCATACCGGCTACCGCTCCGGCGCCGGCACCGGCGGTTTTGACGACGTGTGAACTCGCTGAATCACTCATGTGCGCTCCTTGGTGCGAACACGCGTGGATCGGAGAAGAGGGAAGCTGCCGACGTCTGTCGCGGTGAAACACAGCGGATCCGGTATTCCACTCCGAATTGCCATACGGCCGGCGCGCTTTAAGCGTCTCGCGGCCCGCCCGGCGCGACTATCCGCTCACGCTCCGGCTCGCTGCCTTTTCTGGACAGTCCGGGAGCCGCTATCCCCTGGAGCGCAGCGTCTCGGACGGCTTCTCGCCGTACTCCTGGCGGTAGATGCGGGCGAAGCGGCCGAGGTGGGTGAAGCTCCACCGCAGGGCCACGTCCGTGACCGTCCCCGTGCCGCGGCCGTCGGCGATCGCCAGCAGCTCGCGGTGGACCAGGTCGAGCCGGACCCGGCGCAGGTACGCGAGCGGGGTCGTCTCCAGATGCGTACGGAACCCGGCTCGCAGGCTGCGGATGCTCACCCGCGCCGCCCGTGCCATGTCGGCGACGGTGATCGGCCTGTGGGCGTGCTCGGCGCAGAACTCCGTCGCCCGCCGCACGGCGCTGGGAAGGACCGCGGGGCCGCGGCCGGTCACCGCCTCGCTCAGCCGGTGCGGCTGGGCGTCCAGCAGCCCGTGCACCAGTACCTGCTCCCAGTGCGCCGTTCCCAGCGGGCTGCGGGCCGCCAGCTCCGAGGACGCGAACGACGCGAACTCCCGCTCCAGCCGCAGCCAGATCGCGACCGGCCCGGCGCGCGGGTCGAGGACCGAGGTGAACGACAGCGGTGCCGAAGGGGCGTCCCCGAGCCGTGCCGCCAGCGCCTGGTCGACGCTCGCCCTCGGGATGTTCAGGACGTGGTTCAGGCACTGCCCGTTCCACCGCATGGCCACCCGCTGTCCGGGGCCGACCAGGCACAGCGCGGACGGCTGCGTCACGCCGTCCGTGGTGATGGCCCCGTCACCGGACAGCGGGATGTGGATGTTGTAGAAGTCGGGCAGCTCGCCGGGGACGACGTCCACCTCTGCGCCGTAGCCCAGTTCGTACAGCCCCAGCTCTGCCGCGTGCAGGCACCGGAACCGCCCGTCCATGGGATGCCCGCCGCGCACCGACATCCGGTGCGGCGCGAAGCGCCGGCTCACCAGATCGTGCAGTTCCTCGACATCACTGCCCCGGAAGAGCAGCCCCCGCGGTGTGCCGTCCCGACCTCGTGCTCTCGCATCCCCGTGCATGACACCCCCCGGTGCGCGCCCGTGTGCTCTTCCTCCTCCCGGATTGTCGGGGCGCGCGCCCGCCCGCGGAGCAGGATCCCGGCCATCGTGACGGGACCGTGCCCGGCACGTCGCTGGCTCTGATTCCTTACTACGAAGGCCCGCTGTCTGCCTCGTCCGTGATCCAGGTGGCCATGCGCAGACAGATGGTGGGAAGTTCCGGGGCGTTGCGGATCCAGTCCTCGGTGTCGATGCCCGTCACCACGCCCGCTGTCCACAGGGTCGCCAGCAGGCGGGCGGCGAGGTCGCGCTGCAGGCGCGTGGCCGCGGGGGCCTGGCGCCGGACGAAGACCGTGGCTCGCTCGATCAGGGACGGTTCCAGCAACCAGCGGATGCCGGCCCCGGCCTCCACCAGGAAGCCGGAGTAGACGGCCAAGAAGACGCGCGCCGAGTCGGACCCCCTCACCAGGCCGGCCTGGGCCTGCTCGGTGAACTGGGCAATCAGCCCCAGGTGTTCGTCCAGATGGCCCGACGGGGTTCCGTGGCTCGGCCGCTGCTCACCGTTGGCCATGTCCGCCCCTCCCTCAAGTCCCTTCGATCCTCGTCTTCAGGGTGTTCTGCCGATCTCGGGACGACCCCGGCCCTCGCCCCGCGCTTCGCCCCCGGCCAGGGCCTGGTCCACGGTGTCATGAATCGGCATCGCGACGTTGAGGCCCACGATGCGCAGGACTGCGCGGGGCAACCTGCCGCAGGCCACCAGCCGCACCGGAACGCCGAGCTCGTCTGCCATCCTCCGGAAGTCATCCAGCACCGCGACCCCGGCCATGGTCAGAAACCGCGCGGCTGCCCAGTCCACGATCACTGCGGGTGTCCTGCCACGGGAAGCAGGGCCGAGCCGGGTGCGGCACAACTCACGCAACTCTCGCCGCAGTGGTTCAGCATTGCTCATATCCACTTCTGGGGGCATCTCTACGATGAGACAGCCCTGCCTGACGGATGTGTGAAGTAGCATCATCCGGACCGCCTCCCTGTACGGCCAACGCGACTTCAGATGAGGCCTCTTCAAGGCACGGCAGCAGTATGCCCCTGACCCGCCCCGAGTTCAGCAGGTACTTGACGCGGCGGCATGAACGCTCCCTCGCTTCCGGAACCGCGCGATGAGCCGTCCGTGACAGCGCAGCGGTACCTGACGGCGGTACCTGCGTGGAAGGACCGCGCTGCTGAAGGCGGACGAGAAGACCATCCGTATCGCGGAGGCTGACCGCCTGGCGGGCAAGGACGCGCTGGTCGCCTTCGCGAACGCCTGGCGGGAGTACTGACTACGGCATGCCGCGCGGCCTCCTGCCGGACATCCACTGAACCGGTTGCGGCCGGCGTTTCGGGGCTGTTGAGTCGGCCCCGAGCGCCGTGAATTCGATCGGCGGAGCGGAAGAGGGCACATCGATGGCAACCACTACACCTGAGCCTCGGCAGGACGAGTCGCAAGCGCGTATCGCCGCGACGGTCGTTTCGCTGCAGAGCGACTTGGCCCGTTCCGAAGGCAAGGCGAGTTTGCTGTTGGCTCTGACCGGGGCCGCACTGGTGGCGCTGGTCTCGATAGCCGCAGGTCTGCACCCGACCCCTTCCGCTGCGGTGTCCGGGGCCCTCGGTGCCGCTGCGCTGCTGGCCGCGACGGTGGTTCTGCTGCTCGCGGTACGTCCGGACCTCGGCGGCGCAGGCTGGACGAGCTGGACCCGCTTGAGCACCGAGGAACTGCGCGAACACCTGTCATCCGGCTACCAGGTGGAGCACGTGAGATTCATGGCCGAACTCGCCACCCGGAAATTTCGGCTCATCCGGGCAGCAGTCGACTGCATACTCGTCGGGCTCGGACTGCTGGCCGTCGCGGCCGTTCTCCTCGCGACGGCTTGAGCGAACCCGTCCGCTGAGGGGGGCGAACTCACTCTCTATCAGGTCGAGTTCGAGCATCGCACGGTGAGCTGAAGGCAGACCCGCGTGCGCATACAGGTCACGAACTCATCGAAGGGAAGGTGAAGCCCAGACGTTCATGGAGTGCATGCGCCTGCTCGGGCGTGGCGAGAACCATGATGCTGTCGTACCCGGCGTACTGCTCGCGTTCGAAGTCGAGCAGGAGCCAGGAGCGGGGGTCGGCCTCATCGGCGGTCACGCTGATGGCTTCGCAGGCCGCCTCGTGGTCGTAGTAGTCGTCCGCGAAATGCTCGGCGTGGAGGGATACGGGCTTACCGTTCCGCTTGAACTCCAGGCGGTCGAATCGACCGCCCTCCAATTCGCCCTCTCCCTCGACGATCCGGACGTCGGTGATGGAGACTTTGCCCCCGGCGACCTCGACCGCCAATTCCAGCAGGCTCGCGTAGTCGTAGTAGATGGAGTCGATGTCGTCCGCGTGGACCGAGACCGCCACGCCGAACTCCTCAAGGGCGCAGGCCGCCTCGTAGTGGTGGCCCACCGGGCTGTTCGCATAGTCGGCGGCGTCTTCGAGGACGCTGCGCATCTTCTCCTCGGACACCATGCCGAGCTCGTGAAGGGTCGCGCCTATCCGCGTGTACGTAATCGATGAAACGTTCGACATGGTGAGGATCTTGCCATACGGGCGGCCTCCGCGTTTCCCGATCGGCAAGGAAGCGCCGAACACTTCAACAGACTGTCCTCGATGGGGTGTTGTGGGTGTTTGGCTCCCTGGGTGAGGTGTCGTTGTACCTGCGGAACCAGCCATGGCGGTCTCCCGGGACAGCGAGCGGACGGCTCCGGCGGGTCGCCCGCCGCGCCCGCCGGAGCAGTCCGAAATCTCCGAGGCATTGTTCTCCGGACCGCACGCTGCCGCCACCGCCTGTTTTGCCGCGGTGATGTTCCTGACCGGGCTCGCCGCACTGGCCGTGGTCCCCACACTGCCGACGGCCGCACGGGACCTGGACGGGCTGTCGCTCTACCCTCTGGTCGCCGGATGCTTCGTGGCCGCGAGCCTGCTCGGCGGGGTACTGGGCGGACAGTGGGCGGACCGCTCCGGGGCACAGCGTCCGCTGGCGGCGGGTATGGCGCTCGCCGTGGCCACCCTGCTGGTCTCCGGCGCCAGCACCTCGATCTGGCAACTGGCGGCCGGGCGCTTTCTGGACGGGCTGGCGGGCGGAATGGTCGCGGTGTCCATCAACGCCGCCATCGGCCGGGCCTACCCCGACCGTCTGCGGCCGCGCGTACTGGCGTTGATGAGCACGTGCTGGATCATCCCGTCGCTCATCGGCCCTCCACTGGCGGGGCTCGTGGCCGAGTGGTGGTCCTGGCGCGCGGTGTTCTTCGGGCTGGCCGCACTCACGGTGCTGCCCGCGCTCGTGGTGGTGGCCGTACTGCGCGGCCCTTCATGGGCTGCCGCCCCCGCGCCGTCGACAGGCAAGCTGCCGCGTCCCGCGCTGATGGCGGCGTCAGCGGTAAGCCTCGGCGCGGCGTTGGGGCAGTACGGCGTCTCGGGCTGGGATGTGCGCCATCTGCTGTTCGCGGCGGGTGGGTTCGCCCTGCTGGCCGCGTTCGCGGCACGGCTGTTGCCGTCGGGCACCTGGCGCGCCGCGCGAGGCCTGTCGGCCACAGTGTTGCTGTGCGGCCTGGGCTCAGGGGTGTTCTTCACCCTGGAGGCCTATGTGCCCCTGCTGCTGGTCACCGAACGCGGCGCGCCCCCTTGGGTGATCGGCCTGGCCTTCACGGGCACTGCTGTGGCCTGGGCCGGCTCCTCCTGGGTGCAGGGCCGTCTGCTGGAAGGCCGCCCCCGCCACCGCCTGGTCGTGGCCGGAGCACTGGTACAGGCGGCAGCGGTCGCGCTCGCGATCGTCGGTACGTTCCCCACGGTGCCCTCGTACACCGCCGCGTCGGCCACGGTCGTCGCCGCGGTCGGCATGGGTATGTACGCCCCTTCCCTCACCGCGCTGTCGCTCACCCACAGCCCGCCCGGCCGACAGGGCTACGCCAGCAGCGCGATGCAGACCACCCAAAACCTTGGCCAGACAGCGGTGTTGGGGATCTCCTCCGCCTTGTTCAACGCCTGCCTGGGCCTCGGCGCGACCGACGCCGTCGGCTACGGCGCTGCTTTCGCGCTGCTTCTCGCGCCCTGCATCCTGGCCGCCCTGCTCGCCACCCGCGCGCGCAGCGCGTAGCCGTAGACATGTGAGGGTCAATCAGCGCTGAGGTCGCTCTCAGCCGTGCAGTGATACGGGAAGCGTGACCAGCCGGCTCCCCTGTATACCGCCCATGCCGGCCAGCCGGAGTTCGCGGAAGGGGACGGTGAGGCGGGCCCCGGGAAAGTCGGTGCGCAATACCCTTGCCACCGCCCGGAGTTCGAGTTGCGCGAGTTGCGCGCCGATGCAGAAGTGCGGACCGGCGCCGAAGGCGAGGTCCGGTCCGGGGGTGCGGGCGGGGTCGGTGTTGATTCCCTGGATGTCGATGAGTATCGGTGCCCGGGCGGGCAGTTTCGTTCCGGCGAGTTCGAGCTCTGCGGTGGTGAAGCGCCAGAGGGTGAAGGGAGCCGGCGGGTGCTGCCTCAGCGTCTCGCGTACGAGTGCATCGGCCTGCTCTTCGTCCAACGGGGTCTGACAAGGGCGGTCCGCGAGGACGTACGCGATCAGGGAGCCGAGGGCGGCGTCGGTGGTGAGCTGTCCGGCGAATATCAATCCGAAGAGGTGGTACTGGAGTTGGCCGCGAGTGGTGTGGGCTGGGACCCGGTCCCGTAGTTCCGCGGCGAGTCCTTTGCAGCCTTCGTCCAGCCCTGCGGAGGCGAGCTGGGCGAGCGCGCCGATCGCCCTGCCCTGCGCGCCGGGCTCGTCGCTGGACATCTGCCTGCAGGCGTCGGCGGCCTCGTCGACGTGGTTGAGCGGTATTCCGAGCAGGTCGAGCAGCACGGTGAGCGGAAAGCGCGTGGTGAAGCCGTCCATCAGGTCGACCGCTGTCCGCTCGGCGGCCAGGTCGGTGAGCAGCTTGCGGGCGATGGCTTGGACCCGGCCGGACTGCTCGCGGATGCGTGCGGCGTTGAGGAGCGGGGCGTGGGCGCGCCGCAGGTCGGCGTGTTCGGGGCCGTCGAGGGTGGTGAGGGAGGGCTGCTCGGCGGCGGTCTGCTCTAGGCCGGCGGTGAGCCGGTCCCAGCCGGGAGGCGCGTACGCGGGGTCCTTGGCGATCCGGGGATCGGTGAGCACCGCGCGCGCCAGGGCATCGTCGGTCACGATCCAGGCCCGCCCGTCGGCCGGGGCGTCCACCTGGACGATGGGTCCGGCGCTACGCAGGACCGCGCGCATGGGATCGGGCTCAGCGAAGCTGCGGACGGTCGCCGCGAACGGGTCGATGCCGTCGAGGTAGGGGGCGTGGCGCATCGGGACTCCAGGAGATGGGAGGGAGGAGCGGTGATCCAGCACACCTTCACCACAAAGAAACTTCATGATGAAGTGATTTCATGGGGAAGGTAAGCTGGCCGACGGCAGCGCGTCAACGCGCCCTGCCGACGTGAACCATCGGCAGGGCGGCGGAAGTTGGAGGGCTCAGTGGCAGTGGAAGAGGCGGCGCCCGGCGTCGTAGCAGCGCAGCGCGAGCGGCTGGCGGAGGGGCTCAGGGCGTACGGCGCGACCTTCACCGAACTGGGCCGTCGCTTCGCCGCCCGGATCGGAGTGCACTCCACCGACGCTTTCGCCCTGCTGGAAATCGCCTCCGCGGAAGAGCGGGGCACTCCGCTGTCCCCGGCCCTGCTCAGCAGGCGCATCCAGCTGTCCTCGGGAGCCATGACGGCCCTGCTGAACCGCCTGGAAGAGGCCGGGTACGTCACCCGCACCCGCGAGCACACGGACCGGCGGATCGTCACGCTGCACAGCGCCCCGCAGGTCAAGCAGCTCGCCGAGGAGTTCTTCGGCTCCGTCAACGAACGCCAGGACGCCGTACTGTCCCAGTACCCGCCCGAACTGCTCCAGCAGTTCGAGACCGTCCTGGCTCAACTGCGCTCCGCTATGGATGCCCAGCCCTCAGCACCGGGCGAGGGCGGATAGCGGGCCGCAGACCGTTGTGGCACGTCGCCGTGGTGCGGGCGCCGCGGCGGGGGCAACAAAGGAGGCAGTGAAGAGAGCGGCGTAGGGGGCAGATGTACGCGATCACGTCGTCGAGCGCAGGTCGCCGACGGCGGCGACGGCATCGGACAGCAGATCGTACGGACAGCCCCAGTAGTCGTAGATCCCCCCACGGCTGCGATTGCTGCCGCAGACCACGAACACACCGGTGCCCAGCGAGCGCTTGAGGTGGGTGGCCAGCCAGCCCACGAAACCGCTGTTGTCCGCTCCGTCGGGAAAGTGGAAAGAGAAGAGACCGAAGCACTCGATATCTCGGGTCTCTTCGTCTGAAGTCTCTTCTGTCGCTTCGATGACGGGGACGAGCGCGCTCCAGGATTCGGTGTCGCGTACCACCGCCAACGTGTCAGCGGTCAGTGGCGGGGGAGCGGACAGCGGCGTTTCCCGGAAGTGCCACACACCCTCGTGCACCACCATCTGGGCCTTCGCCAGCACACGCCGTAGGCGCTCCTCGGTCTGCTCCGGGGTCTCCCGGCTCACATCCACCATGAGCGCACTCTAGATCCACTCGAACATCGACCGCCTCCGGATTTCCAGCAGGCACTTGGCCGAGCGCACGGGCCCGGGGATGCGCTGCGCGGTCAGGCAGCCGCTTGTCGCGGCACGACCTTGAATACGTCCCCGCTCGCGGCGTACACCACGTGTACGTCCTCACCCGAGGCCCGTAGCGCCTCGACCACCGCATCCAGCACCGGTAACGACCGGGGGCTGCCGGCAGGCAGCTGGCGGGGCAGGGCCATGGGTGAAACGCGGAGCGGCTCGTGAACTGTGGTCATTTCAGGTTCCCATCTCAGGGTTGAGTTCTCCCGGCCAGCGGGAGAACGCCCCGCTGCTTTCCTGTCCGGCCGCAGTTGTTCTCGACCGCTTCGTCGGCCTCGGATCACCGCGACGACGGCAGAGCCAGCATGCCCCGCGGCGATGAACGGCAACTCAACGGCCTGCTCAATGCCCCTGCGGGGCGAGGTCTTCGGTACGCCGATCAGGGCGCGGGCGACGTCCTCGCCCAGCTGCTCATCGTGCCGGGCCTGCCAGTGCGCGGCCCAGGTGGCGTACAGCGAGGCGCAGGCCAGCCCGAGGATGCGCGTCAGGGTGTCGGCGCCGGTGAGCCGGAGCCACCCGGTGGTCGGCACCCCGCGCCCCCTCTCCTTCTGCTCCCCAGGTACAACAGCCCGCCTACACCTATCAGCCACGTACGACGCCATCGGCGACTGTACGTATCGGAACGGAACTGACCGCTTCGGTAGCTCACACCGACCGACAAGGGCGCCAAGTCGCCCACTCCAGGCCTCTGTTGACACTCGGACCGGCTCCGGCCAGGGGAAACGTTCTTACAGCAGAGTTACGGACAAAGCGTGAAGACCCCCGGCAACTCCGGCCATGACCTACGGATCCCGGCTACGTTCGGCGCGTGCCTTTGAGCCGCACCGTTTCTGCAGACGTCACCCGCATCTTGATCGCCCGCATCGTCGCCTGCGTACGCCAGGGGGACGACGCCGCCGTCAACACACTGGTCGGAGCCTTCGCCCGGCACGCCGACCTCCACGACCTCTTCGCCCTGCGCACGGCCCTCAACGGGGCGTCACCGCCTGGTCGTTGACCATCTACGAGCCATGGACCATGAGTCTTGAGCTGCACAGCCAACCGTCCCTGAGCGCAGATCGCCCGTGCGCGTAAGCGCAGCAATGCCCCCCCCAGCCGCTTTCGCTGCTTGAATCGGCACATGCTGAAAATTGGATCTGTTGTGCTGGGAGTTTCGGATGTGCCGCGTGCGGTGGAGTTCTGGACCAAGGCGCTGGGATACGTCCCAAGAGAGGAGCCGGAGGCCGACTGGGCGGTGCTGATTCCGGCGGGAGGAACCGGAACACAGCTCTCGCTCGGCCTCAGCGAGACTCCGGTACAGGAGCACCCGCGGATTCACCTGGACCTGTACGCCGGTGACGCGGCCGACCAGGCCGCCGAGGTGGAGAGGCTGGTATCCCTCGGAGCCCGGCACGTCGACTGGGACCGGTATCCGCAGGACGCCGATTTCATCGTCCTCGCGGACCCGGACGGAAACCGCTTCTGCGTCATCGACACCAGTCGCGGCTGACGGCTGTCCCAGCCATGGAGGCGACTCCGGGGCTTCGCGGCACCAATCCGTGGCTCAGCCCTGTGGTTACCCATTCCCCGAAACCTTCGTATGCCGCGGTTGTCCGCGCACCCCACGCACTCCGCACCTTCGCGGCAGCCCTGGTGGGCCGCCTCTCTTGCGGGATCGTCTTCATCTTTCACTGACCGTGGCACTGATGGAAGCGACCGGCTCCTGCGCGTGGGCCGGCGCGGCCGCGCATGGGTGTTTTCCTCAGCACTGAGGGTGGGGTTTCCTCCGTGTGGAAACGGGGGCTGGCTCCATGGTCGTCGTGCAGGGCCGGACGGCACGCTTGATCCATGAACCTGCGTACACGACATCGTCTGCCGTTGCTCGGCCTGCTCGCCGCCCTCTGTCTGGGCACGGTGGCCCCGGTGGCGCGGGCCGGCCCCCGTACGGCTGACCCGGCCAGTGAACTCGCCCGTACCGCGAAGCCGTTGGATGATCTGCGATCACTGGAGCGGATGGTCGGCGACGCGAAGGTGGTGGGGATCGGCGAGGCGACCCACAGTTCCGCTGAGTTCTTCCAGACCAAGCACCGGATCTTCGAGCACCTCGTCGAGAAGAAGGGGTTCACCACCTTCTCCCTGGAGACCAGTTGGGGTGGCGGGCAGCTGATCGACGCGTACGTACGGACCGGCAAGGGGGATCCGGCGAAGGTCCTGCGGGACGCGGTGGACACCCCGTTCTGGAACAACGAGGAGTATCTGGACCTCATCCGGTGGATGCGGCAGCACAACGTCCGCCACCCCGGCCACCAGGTGCACTTCATGGGCAATGACATGGGCTTCGCGGGGCCCGAGCTCTTCGACAAGGTCACCGGATACGTGGCGGAGCGGTACCCGCGGCTGCTCCCGCGCTTCGAGGAGCTGTACCGGTCGTCCAGGCCGACCACCGGCACCGACGCCTGGATGAAGGCGTACCTGGCCAAGCCGCGCGCGGAGAGGCAGCGGATGGCGGACGACGTGAACCGGGCCCTCGCGCTGCTGGAACGGCAGAAGCCAGGAAAGGACCGTACGGAGCACACCTGGATGGTTCAGAACGCGCGGGCCATCGCCCAGGTGGGGACGTTGTACGCGTACGACCTCGAGGGCGATGTCGCCGGGGCCATGCGCTACCGCGACCGGACCATGGCCGAGAACACGGTGTGGTGGCAGCGGCAGACCGGGGACCGGGTGGTCCTGTCGGCGCACAACGGCCACATCGGCTACGAGACGACCGACCCGGCGCATTACCCGAAGCTGCAGGGCGCCTTCATGCGGGACCTGCTGGGCAAGGCGTACATCAACATCGGCACCACCTTCGGGCAGGGCTCGTTCAACGCCAACGACACCGAGCAACCCGGCGAGCCGATGCGGAAGTTCACGCTCGGACCGCTGCCCGCGAGCAGCAACGAGCACACCCTGAACCGTGTCGCGCAGCGCGACTACTACATCGATCTGCGCACCGCGACCGGGCCCGCGCGGCAGTGGCTGGACAAGGCCCGCCCGACCAGGTCCATAGGTACGGCCTACCCCTGGCCCAACTCCGAGGCCCCGAACCGGCTCGGCGCCTCGTACGACATCCTCATCCACTTCAACCGGGTCTCGGCAGCACACCTGCGCTGACCTGTGTCCCCCCAGCGAGCAGTGCCCGGCGCGGTCGGCTGCCGTCGCATCGGCTAACCGTTGAGGGCGGGGTAGTCCAGGTAGCCTTCCGCGCCGCCGCCGTAAATACCGCTCTCGCGGGGCGGGTTGAGCGGGGCGTCAGCGGCGATGCGCTGGGGCAGGTCCGGATTGGCGAGGAAGGAGCGTCCGAAGGCGTAGATGTCGGCGAGGCCGGCGTCCAGTGCCTTCTCGGCCTGCGCACGGGTGCCGGGACCGGGGCCGAGTGCGTCGTAGGTGGCCATGAGGGTGCCGCTCCAGCGGGGGCGCAGGTCTTCCAGGGCGGGGTAAGCGCCGGACTGCACCACGTTCAGGTACGCCAGGCCCATGGTGTTGAGGGCGTCGAGAAGGCGGTGGTAGCGCGCGGAGGGGTCGGTCTCGACGATGTCGTTGAGGGGGTTGCCGGGGGAGATGCGCAGCGCGGTCCGCTCCGGTCCGATCGCGGCGGCGACGGCTTCGACGGTCTCGATCGGGAATCGGACGTGGTCGGAGTAGCCGTCGGTGCGCACGTTGGCGTTGTCGGAGAGGAATTGGGCGGCGAGGTAGCCGTAGGCAGCGCTGATCTCGACGCCGTCGAAGCCGGCGTCGATGGCGTTGCGGGCGGCCGTGGCGTGGGACTCGATCGTTTCGGCGACCTCGGCCGTGGAGAGTGCGCGCGGGACGACGTAGTCCTTGGGACCAGAGGCGGTGAAGACCTGGCCATGTGAGATCGCGACGGCCGAGGGGGCGACCGGCTGTTCCCCGCCGAGGGTATCGGGGTGGTTGACGCGGCCCACGTGCCACAGCTGGGCGAAGATGCGTCCGCCGGCGGCGTGCACGGCCTGGGTCACCCGGCGCCAGCCTTCGACATGGGCCGGCTCGGTGAGGCCCGGCACGCAGGGGCCTCCCTTGCCCAGGCGGTGCGGCCAGATCCCTTCGCTGACGATGAGGCCTGCGCTGGCGCGCTGCGCGTAGTACTCGGCCATGATCGGGGTGGGGACCCCAGTGGCGTCGTCGGCGCGGGCGCGCGTCATCGGCGCCATGGCCGACCGGTTGGGGAGGTGGAGGGCGGGGCTGCGATACGGGGCGAGCAGCGGGGAGTTCACGGGTCTCCTTGAGGTCACAGTGATGTGCATGCACCTACATTTAATGCAGGTGCATGCAAACAGTAATAGGAGTGCCGGTGCTTTGTCACCGGGGGAGGTGAGGAGGTGGCGTGCAGGTCAGGCTGACGCGCGGAGACGCTTGACCAGTTTGGCCAGCCCCGCGTCGGAGGTGGAGGCGGAGGCCACCTTGTCCAGCGCCTCGCCCAGCGCGGCTTCATAGATCGGGTGTGCCTGCGCCTGGCGCTCGCGTCCGGCGTCGGTGATGCCCAGATATACGCCGCGCCGATCCTCGGGGCAGTGGCAGCGCTCGGCCAGCTCGGCCCGCTCCAGCCGGCCGGCCAGCCGCGACACCGAACTCTGGTTGAGGCCGACCGCATCGGCCAACTCCTGCATCCGCAGTTCGCCCTCGGGTGCATCGGTCAGCAGGCAGAGCGCGCGGTACTCCGACAGCCCCAGTGCGCACCGGCGGTGCAGTACCTCGGCGAGGTGCTGCTCGATGCGCCCGTGCAGCGTCACCAGTTGGGTCCAGCGTTCGCAGTCGCCGTGGGCCATGTCTCAACTCCGCGTCTCGGCTTACCGCCGCATGATATATGCACATGCACACCTTGTATCTGCATGTAATGGGTGATGGGTGCGAGGCCCTTGTGTCAGGGGCCGGTTCCGTTGACGCAAGGGGTTCGCGCGGCAGGTCGACGGCGGGAGGCTGCTGTGGTCGAGACAGTCTGGGGCTGTCTTCAAGGGGCCCGGAAAACGCGGCCGTCCCACCTTCGGGTACTCGGTCCAGGCTTGGGCGCGTTCGGATCATGAGATGGCGATCCTGATCGATGGACTCATGCATGTGTCATCTATTAGCTTGCGAAGGGCTTGGAAATGACCTCGGCGGAGGATTTGTGCGCCGCCTTGCTGGAGGTGCCACCCGTGAGCTCCATGACTCTCAGTTCACTGTCCACCTGGAGGCCAGTGAACGACTCCTGGGCGGCCTCGTATCCGAGGGTGCCGGGCCGCAGGAGCGGCTGCCGGACGAGACCTCGACGGCGGCACTGGCCGTCACCGAACCCTCCGGACTCGGCAGCGATGTGACCTCGCAGGCAACCGACGTCACTGACGAGAGAGGCGAGTTGAGAGTCACCGGCGAGAAGTGGTTCATCAGCGAAAACCCCGCCGACCTGCCCCTCGTTCTCGCCGCCGACCCCCGGACAGGCCACCGGCTCACAGCGCAGCCCCGCCCTGCTGCTGGTCCACGCCGACGCACCTGGCGTACGGATCGCCCCCGTCGACAACTGCGGACTCCACGACCTCGCCGGACACATCACTTTGTCCCCGGCGCCTGTCAGCCGCGTCCTGCCGCCGGCCTGACGCGCCATCACGCGGCTGGGGCGGCACTGGATCCACGAGCGCGTCCTGCTCGCCCTCCGCATGGCGGCGCTGGCCGCAGCCGTACCGGAGCACGCCGCCGAGGGTGCCCGCGAGCGCCACACCTTCGGCACAACACTGATCGGCAACCAACAGGTCCGCTTCACACTCGCCGCCCTGCGCACCGAGACCGAGGAGATACGGGCCGCCGCGCTGCACACCGTACGGCCGCTGACCTCCGGCGGCTGGTCGGCCGACTATGCGGCTGCCTGCAAATACCGCGCCGCCCAGGTCCTGAACCGGGTCGCCGACCTGGCCCTTCAGCCGGCCGGCGCCGACGCGTACGCCACCGGCCCCCGCGTCAACTGGCCACCGGCCACCCGGCCACCCGGCCACCCGGCCACCCCGGTCCCCCGGCCGAGCGGGCGCTGCACGACGGTCAGGGCCTCTCCCCCGCGAGGGGCACCGACGAACTGATGCTCATGCAGACCGAGAGGGGATGAACAGGAATGACCACCTGGAACGCGGAGGCCTACGACGCCAAGTTCGGCTATGTCTCCGCCCTCGCCGGAGGCGTGAGCGAACTGCTGGCGGCCCGGCCCGGCGAGCGGATCCTCGACCTGGGCTGCGGCACCGGCGAAATCGCCGCCGAACTGCGCGACCACGGCTGCGACATGGTGCTCGTGGACGGCGACCCGGAGATGACCGAGGCCGCCTCCCGCCGCACGGGACAGCCCGCCCTCCTCGCCGACGGCCACGCCTTCACCGTCGACCGCCCCGTCGACGCGGTCTTCTCCAACGCCGCCCTGCATTGGATGCTGCGCCCCGCCGAGGTCGTCGCCCGGGTGCGGGCGGCACTGCGGCCCGGCGGGCGGTTCGTCGCCGAGATGGGCGGCGCGGGCAACTGCGTGGGCGTCATCGACGCGCTGCGCGCCGCCCTGGAGGAGCACGGCCTCGCCGAGGGCATGCGCTCGCCCTGGTACTTCCCGACGCCCGAGGAGTACCGGGCGCTACTGGAGGAGCACGGCTTCGAGGTGAAGGTGATGGAGCACTTCCCCCGGCTCACCCCCATGGCCGACGACGCCGACGGTGTGGTCGGCTGGCTGCGGATGTTCGGCACCACGCTGACCGCCCACGTACCGGCGGAGAAGCGGGAGGCCGTCCTGCAGCGGGCGGGGGAGTTGGCCGCGCCGCAGTTGCTGCGCGACGGCGTCTGGTACGTCGACTACTACCGGCTGCGCTTCGCGGCGGTGGCCGGGGCGTGAGGCTCTTCCCGCTGCCGCAGGCGGGGGCATCGGCCGCCACCTTCCGCACCTGGCCCAATGCCCTGGAGGGCGTCGCCGAGGTCGTCCCGGTCGAACTCCCCGGCCGGGGCACCCGTATCGCCGAGCCTGCGTCTGCCTCCCTTCCGGAACTGATCGAGGAACTCGCCGCCGAGTCACCCCGCCGCCGGGCCAGGAGTGGGCCGTGGTCGGGCACAGCATGGGCGCGCTGCTTGGCACGGGCTGGGCAGCGGCGGCGACCGCCGCGGGCCGCCCGCCCGCCTTCGTACTGGTCAGCGCCTCCGCCCTCCTGGCTGCACTCCACAGCAGCCGAACTGGAAGGCGGCGAAGAGGAGTTGTGGCAGCGCGTGGACGCCCTGGGCGGCCTGCCCCCGGCCATCCGCTCGCCCGCTGCCTCTTCGGCCGCGTCCTGCAGGCCGACGTCATGGCCTCCGCCCGCTACCGCCCCAGCGGCCCGCTACCGCCCCAGCGGCCCGGAACCGGTCGCCTGCCCCGTCATCGCCGTACGCGGCACCGATGACATCCTCGTCGCCGACTCCCTCCTGCACGGCTGGTCAGCCCTGACCGAACGCGCCTTCCACACCGCCACCCTGCCCGGCGACACTTCTGCGAACGCGGCAGCGACGACCTGGTCCCCTTGGTACGCACCCTTTGGTACGCACCCTCCTCACCCAGCCGCTCGACCGCCCCTTGACGGTGGCGGCCGAGGGCCGGCGACCGGCGTCGCCGTCCGGCTCCCTCCTCAGGAAGGCAGACCGGCGAGCCAGCCGGTCAGGATCCGGTTGACCTCCTCGCGGCGTTCCTGCTGGATCCAGTGGCCGCAGCCGTCGAGGATGTGCGAGGCGGCAAGGCCGGGCAGGGTGACGGGGAACGCCTCGATCGCGTCCGCCATCCAGGCGGTGGAGGCGTCCAGGGCGCCGCCGATGAACAGGGACGGCTGGAGGACGGGGGCCTTGGTGTAGTCGGCGAGGTCCTCCCAGTCGCGGTCCATGTTCCGGTAGCGGTTGAGCGCACCGGTCATGCCCGTACGCTCGAACTCCTCGGCGTAGACGTCGAGTTCGGCATCGCTGAGCCAGGCGGGCAGCTGCCCGGAGGGGAAGCGGTCGCGCAGCGACCCGCCGCGGCTGACGAAGTGCGGGTCCGGTGCGCCGGGGCCGGGCATGGTGTCGGCGGAGAAGGCGGCGTAGAAGCCCGCGAGCCAGCCACGGACATCCGGTTCGATCTCGGCCTCGGCCCGCCCCGGCTCCTGGAAGTAGGAGACGTAGAACTCCTCCTCCCCGCCCATCTGCGTGAATATCTCACTGGGACGCGGGCCGCCCGGCGGCGCGTAGGGAACGCTCAGCAGTCCGACCGCACTGAAGACATCGGGCCTGAGCAGGGCGGAGTGCGCGGCGATGGCCGAGCCCCAGTCGTGCCCGACGATCACCGCGCTCCGCTCGCCCAGGGCGCGTACCACGGCGACGCTGTCCTCGACCAGATCGAGCATCCGATACGCGGCCGCCTCCTCGGGCCTGGAGGAACGGCCGTAACCGCGAACATCGATGGCCACCGCGCGATACCCGGCTGCGGCCAGCACCGGCATCTGATGGCGCCAGGAGTACCAGGACTCCGGGAAGCCGTGCACCAGCAGGACCAGCGGCCCGGACCCCTGCTCCACCAGATGGATCCGTCCGGCGGGGGAGGGGACCAGACGATGGACGAATTCCGAGGCCTTGGCAGGTTGGGACATGAAAATCCTCCGGGGCTGAGAACGGGCAGGGAACAAGGATCATGCTACGGGCGACTGAGCACTACGAGTCTTGCTGCTGCTTCGGCGAATCGTCTCGCGGTGACAGGCTCCACGGACCGTCAAATCTTCCGCGTCGGCAGGGTCGTTGGGGGTGCGAGTGTGAAAGCCCGGCGCCCACCCGGCAAGCGGCGGCAACCGGGACCGCTGCGTGCGGGGCTGCACGTCGCCCACCACCCCACCCCCACCGCCCCCAGCGTCAGTCCGTACCTTCCGTACCTTCCGTGCCCTCCGCCCCACCCGTCACCGGCCCCCGAGCCGTAGGACGTCCCCGATCGCCTGGAGGACCGCGTCCTGGCGTTCTTCATGGAGCCAGCCGTGGCCGGCGTCCTCCAGGATGCGGTGCTCGCCCCGTGGGGCTGAGGACGCCAACTGGGCGTGCAGTGTCGTCTTGGCGCCGTCGATCTGACGCAGCACTTCTTCCGGCCACAGCTGCGCCTGGGCCGCGTCGCGCCCCAGCGCGGTGAGTACGATCAACGGCACGTCCGGCAGCGCCGATGCTTGCCGGAGTTCACCGGACACCTCGTCGTAGAGATTCCGGTCCTCGTACAGGCCGGCCTTCCACGCCGACGTGATGTGATGCTCGATGAGCGGGTGGCGGACACTGTCCGGCCATCTCGCGAAGAGCGGTGTCACCTGCTCTCGCGCCTGCCGGAGCTGTTCCTGCGTCAGGACTGGTAGCTCCTGGCTGTGCAGCTGCGCCAGCTTCTCCCGGGCGTGCTGAGGCGCGTGGTCGTGGAGGTTTTCATGGAAGGGGTCCAGCAGGAGCAGTCCTGCTGTCTCACCGGGGAAGCGGTGCGCGAACCGGCGCGCGTAGGCCCCTCCCAGCGAGTGGCCCACCAGCACGTACGGGGCGGGCAGCTCGGCGGCGCGCAGCAAGTCGTGGAGTTCCTCGGCGACTTCGGCGGCACTGCGAGGCAGCTCGGCCTCCTCGCTCCAGCCCGTCCCCGCCCGGTCGTACAGCACGCTGGTGGTCATCTCCGCCACCCGGTCGTGGACGTTCAGGTAGTCGAGCCCGACCATTCCGGCGCCCGGCAGGAATACTGCCGTCGGGCCTCCGGTACCGGAGCGGTGCAGCATCAGCCGCCGCCCCTTGACGTCATACAGGCGCCCCAGCGGAGGCTCGCCGGGATCGACAACTGCGGTGTCGGGACTGGACGCAGGCAAGGGGCACGGCATGGCGTACGACCTCATTCTCGATGTCCTCAAGCGCCGCTTCAAGCGCTGTTCTCAACTTTGAGAAAGGTATCGATGATGAGAATATCTGTCCATGGACACGGTTGACCTGCTCCTGCACCCCGTACGGATGCGCCTCGTGCACGCGATGCACGACGGCCGGACACGGACGACCACCGAACTCTGCGCCGCACTGCCCGACGTCTCGAAGGCCACTGTCTACCGGCACGTCGGCCTGCTCGCCGACGGCGGTCTCCTGGCGGTCGAGGACGAACAGCGGGTACGCGGCTCCGTGGAGCGCCGCTACCGGCTGCACCGCGACCGCGCGGTGATCGACGCCGAAACCGCCGCGGCACTGTCACCGGAGGACTACCGGAAGGGCTTCGCCGTGGCCATGGCCACCCTGCTGGCCGAGTTCAACGCCTACGTCGACCGGGACGGCGCCGACCCGGCCGCCGACTCGGTGGGTTTCCGCCAGCACTCCCTCTGGCTCAGCCGTGACGAACTCACCGAAATGATCGACGAGTTGCGTACGGTGATCGCGGCCCGCATGGCCCATGAACCCACCCCGGACCGCACGCGGCACCTGCTCAGCCCGATCCTCTTCCCCGCCGAGCCGCCGCCCCCGCGCGGCGACTGACCGCCGCGCCCGCCCGAGCCGGCGGACAAGGCGAGGGCCCTTATCCGGCACTCGGATAAGGGCCCTCACAGGTACGTCAGTCGGGTCAGTCGGCGCTCTTGGCGGCACGGCGGCGTACGACGAAGACCGCCCCGGCACCGAGCAGCACGGCGGCGCCGCCCGCGAGCGCGAGCTGCGGCAGCGCGGACGACGAGCCAGTCTTGGCGAGATCGCCACCGGTGGCGGTCGGCACCGGCTTGTCGGAGGCGCCGCCGGCGGTGGGTTCGGCGGACTTGCCGCCCTGCCCCGAAGTACCCGGCTTCGGCTTCGGGCGCTCCTTGTCGTCGACCTTGCCGGGCTTGGCCTCGTCGACCTCACCGGGCTTGCTGCCGGCGGGCAGCACCTTGAAGTCGTAACGCTTCATGGGGCCGAGAATGCAAGGGTTGTACTGATCGGAGGCATCTCCGGCGAAGAGGGCGAAGGCCTTGTCGGCCGGGCCCCCTTCCTTGAACGACATGCGCATCTTCACGTCGGTACGGGCGCCGGGCTTCAGGTCCTTGACGGCCGCGATGTGGTGGTTGCCCCGCTGGTCCAGTTCCTTCCAGGTGGAGCCGTCGGCCCACTCCACCTTCATGAAGTGCTGGTCCTTGTGTTCGGCGTCCAGACGGAAGAGCACCAGCGGATCGACGTTCAGCGTGCGGTCGGTGCCGTTGGCGACCGTGAAGGAGAAGTCGACCGTGGTCCCGGCGACGACCTTCGAGGGCAGGCCGTTGGCGAGGACGGTCAGGCCCGAGACGCGTACGCACTCGCGGGCCGCCTTGACCGCCTCGTCGGCCGCTTCCTTGGCCTTGAGGGTCTTTTCCGGGGCGCCCTGGACCAGGCTGTATTCCTGGACTGCCTTGAGCCGGGCGTCGGAGAACGCCTTCCAGGCCGCGTTGCTCTTGCCGTCGGCAGTCGTCTTGGCCTCAGCGGCCTTCTCGGCTTCGGCCTCGGCGGCCTTGAGCACCTTCTGCGCCGCGGCCTTCTCGGCCTCGTCCTTGGCCGCCTCCAGCGCGCCCTTGGCCTCCGTTACGGCCTTGTCGGCGGCTGCCTTTTCGGTAGCGGCCGCCTTGGCCGCCTTCTCCGCGGCGAGGGCTGCTGCCCTGAGCGGGTGGGACTCCTTCTCCATGCCGTTCAGGGTGGCCCTCAGCTTCTTGAGCGCCTCGGCCTGGGTGGTGACCGCCTTCTTGTACGCCTGCTCCGCGTCCTCGGCGGCCTTCTGCAGCTCTGCGTAGGTGAGCTTCTGCTGCGTCTGCGCGGGGGTCTTTGCGTCGGCCCAGGCGGAGCCGGCGGAGAGCAGGAGGACGGGCGCGGTCACGGCGGCGGCGACGGTGGTCGCGAGGGTACGGCGAAGAGTCACTGAGGCATTCCCGGGTCGGAGCAAAGGAGACCCGCCGTGCCGGCACTGCTCGGGCGGCGGGACGCCCGAGATCGTATGTCTGGACCAGGAGCCGAGGACAACGAGAAATTTACTTACGTGAATGTTTTCGCCCTGAGAACGGCGGGTGATTCGGGCAAATCGTCATAGTTGCCCACTTTGTGGCAACTTTCTCTGTGACGTAACCAACGATGGCCTTCTGGTCATTCCTGCACGGTTGACCGCAGGGTGGCCCCTTCGTATCGCGGCGCGGCCACCCTGCGACGTGAGGTCGACGGCGGGAGAACTCGGCTGACGCCGACGGGGTTGACGAAGGTGACCGAGTGCGTGGCGCCTTCCTGATTGAGGATCGAGCCGCCGTACGGCCACTTGAACTGGAAGTGCTGCCTCTCGTCGGGCGGCGGCCGCGCCACTCCGCATCGAGGACTCGGGGTGTGCGCCGACCAGTTCCCCACTTGGGCTCGTGAGTCGGTGCGCCACTCGACTGCGTACCGATCGACGAAGCGGCCCATCGGATCGCGGCAATGCGCGATCCGATGGGCCGGGTGACAGAAGGGAATGACCGAAGAGGTTGCCGAAGGGCTCAGGCGCGGGGGCGGTTGAACCAGTCGGCGGCGTCCTTCTTCGCGCAGTTGATGACGACGATCAGCGCCAGGGCGAGGGTGCCCAAGCTCAGCTTCTGCCCCGCGATGAGGCTCAGTACGCCGTTGAAAACGACGATTCCGGCGACGACGAGGGCGCCGATGCGTACGCCGTTGCCGCCGCGGCCGAACTTGGCCGCGAGGACGATCGCAGTGACAGCCATGGCGAGTGAGAGCGCGCCGGTGACGTACAGCCAGCCGCTGGAAAAGTCGTCGAAATCGGCGGTCGACACGGTTCCGCTGTCGAAGGCCGCGGCGGCGACGAGCAGCAGCAAGCCGAGAATGACATTGACTCCGCCGACGACGAACAGTACGACGCGTGCGGTCTTGACCCCGCTGGGCATCGGCATCGGCATCACGGGGTAACCGCCACCGGGATAGGGCGCGTATTCACCGTAGGGTGCCGGCTGTCCGTACGGCGCGGGCTGTCCGTAAGGCATGGGCTGTCCGTAAGGCTGCGCGGGCCCGGGCTGCTGGTTGTGAAAGTTCGATTCCGGCGTGCTCATCAGCGCTCTTCACCTGCTCGTCATGCGTTGGTACGTGGCATCGGCGGGGCGACGAGGCTTCGCCGCACACCGACATCGAGACGAGAGCTTCGGCCTCAACACCGGCATTCCTGCCGGAAATCGGAACCCAATCCGCTCTCATCCCCGCTTGGCCACATCATTTCTCGCGAGAGCGCGTATACACATTGCCAGAACCCGGCAATCTTTACGCATGCTTAATGCGGTCCGTACCATGCCGGGGAGCGGCGCTCTTTGCTCGGCGCGCAAGACCCCGATGAAGCCGAACGCGGCGGCCTGCACGGCATCTGTCAGGACGACAGGCCGGCCGGCGAATCCGTGCGAGCGGCGGTGGCGGTGGTGGGCTCGGGGGTGGTGACGGGCCGTACCGTGACGCCGCGCCGACCGGCCAGCCGGCACCCGAGGCAGCCCACATGCCCCGCACGCGCGGCCTGGTCGCGGACCCGGAGGCCCCACTGGTCGGCAGGCCGCGGACCGGGCGACTTGCCCCAGCCCGCGAGGTGGAGCACCCATGTCACCACTACAGCGGCCACCATGACGCCAAGTCCCAGCCAGATCCCCGGATTCCAGCTGATGATGCCAACGGCGGTGACTGCGGCTCCGACCACGGCGATGGCGCAGCCGGCCCATCCGGCGATGGTGTGGCCCTCGTCGTGCTGATGTCCGCTCATGTGCATGCCTCCTCGTACCCGCCGGGCCGTGTCATGGCATGCCGCAGCCACGCCTTCGGCGCCGGACCTATAATGCCTTAGCAAGTGAGGAATTTATCTTACGCACTAAGGGAAGTTCAATGGAGGGCAAGCCCCGCCCCGCAGCCACGGCTCCGGACGCGATCCGCGCGATGGACGGACTCATCGCGACGAGCATCGTCGGCCAGCAGGAGTTCGCACGGAGCCTGGGTCTGAGCGTCGCGGACCTCATCTGCTTCGCGCACGTCCTGGACGCCGGGGACGCCCCGGTCACCGCCGGCGACCTGGCCGACCGCGCGCACGTCACGACGGGGGCGGTGACCGGCATCCTCAACCGCCTGGAGCGCGGCGGCTTCGTCACCCGCCGTCCGGACCCGGCCGACCGCCGCCGCGTACTCGTCACCGCCGTCCCCGCCGCCTCTGAACGCGTACGAGCCGTCTACGAGCCGTACTACGCACTCCTCGCCCAACTCTTCGCGGACTACACACCGGACGAAGTCGCCGTACTCACCGACTGGTTCACGCGCGCGGGCACGATGGCGCGCACGTACCTCGAGGAATCCTGCGAGAGCTGAACTTCTGTCAGTTGGGGAGGCGAGGGGGAGCGGGCCATCCCCATACCCGACCTGCCCGCCCTCGATGGGCGGGGGCGACTCCACTGGCAGGTTCTGCGGGACCGCCGCCTACTGAAGGGCGACGGTGTCCACTGGCCATCAGTGGCGTTGCCCTTCGCCCCTCAGCCGGGCCTGATCACAGCGTCACGAGACGGCCTTCAGGGGCGTTCGGGCTGCGAATAGTAGAGGCCGTGTGGGGGCCAGCTGCAGCTGCCCTTCTCCGGCTTATCCGCGAAGAATTTCTTCAGGAAGTGCGCGTTGTTCTCCCCTAGATAGAACCGGAATATGCGAACACGCTTCGGGTCATCGCCTGCCGCATCCTCCTTCAGTACCTGCACTTCGCGGTACACGTCGCCGTCACCGTTGGGCTGTGGTGCTGACCAGCTGAAGGTGAGCCCGTTAATCGTGAAGCTCTCGCAATCTGACCGAATCTCCTGATCCTCAGTCACGCAGGCACTGCGGAAGAGGCGAATGATCTGCTGCCGGGATTTGCGCTCTTCGTTCCAGTTCTTGCAGAGCTCTACGGCGAGGCCCGCCAGCACGCCGGTAGCTGTGCCGCCGAATACTGAAGATTCCGGGTCGGGTGTAGTCATAACGTCCCCCGATTTTTTGCTGCCACTGTCCCAGGCGGCCGACGTCCTCGTCAATGGAGAGCTGGCTTACGGTTTGGGTCAGACTGGAGGAGAATCGCTTCTCCAACTCCGCAGCATCGGCAACTTGATCCCCGGGATTCCGCCCTCTTCCCACGCGACCAAACCCTCCTCAGTGGCCACCTTGCCGACGCACTTCAGGTGGCCTGCGCAACGCACCCCCGATCCGGTGTTGCGCGATGGACTTCGGCTTGGGCGCGATCCTATTCTGCCCATGCGGTGAGGTCGCCCACCGGACGCGGCAGACGCCCTTCGAGCCAGTCGGCACAGCTTCCTGGGCGGAAGCCCGGATCGCGCGTCTCGATACGTGGTTCGTGACTGAGGATGCTGCGAGTCCGCGCAATTCCAATTCGCTGATCCTATGGCCAACAGCCCTGGATCAGAAGTTGTTACGTCCCCCGCCGAGCCAGGTCGTACGAGCCCTTCGTGCGTCAGGCGGCGACAGTTCGCGTTGCTGTCACCGCCACCGTCGCGTATCGCATCGTGAAGCTGCCGCCCATCGCGTCGATCGCGGCACCGACGTCCTTCAGCACCTCCGCCAACTTGTCCGGGGGTAGTTGGGTGAGGTTGCCGAAGGTGGGCATTTGATCCAGCCATGCGCCGCGGGTGTAGAGCCACTCCCAGTCGAATCGCCATTGCTCCGGATCACTGAAGCCGCCCGCCTCAAGTATCCCTTCGGTGGCCTTGGCGAACAGTCCCTGGTATCCCTCGAAGGTTCGCTGCGTCATCGCCTGGAGGTTGAACGGCGAGTCAGGCATTACCCGTTGGCAAGCTGCAGTGAAGACTTCTGCCACGTCGTCCGGAAGCTGGAATACGTTCGAGAATGCTGCCAATCGACCACCGGGGCGCAGTACCTGCTTGGCCTTGGCCGCCCCCGCAAGGGGATCCACCCAGTGCCAGGACTGACCGGCGACGACCGCGTCGAATTCGCGGCCATTCGGAGCCCAGGCCTCGAATGTCGCTTCATCGACTTCGACGCCGAACTGCCGTGCCAGAGCGGCCATTCGCGCATCGGGCTCGACCCCGAGCACTCGGCAGCCGGCTGTTCGGAACTGGCGGGCGGCGATGCCGGTACCGCAGCCGACGTCGAGGACGTCGGTGCCCGGGCTGCCGGTGACGATGCGTTCCACCAGGGCGTCTGGATAGCGGGGCCGGGACCGGTCGTAGCGCTCGGCGTCCGTGCCGAACGACTCGGCGGTCTCCCGACGTTGGTGAAGCTCACTCCAGGCAGGGCGCGATCGTTCCGGCGGTATAGTGGGCATGCGCCCACTATGGTGGGCGCATGCCCACTCGTCAACGAGTGGGGGCGGTGAGGACGGAGGGGTACGCGGTATGCCGACAGGGGTTGCCATGCGCGACGCGCGGGAGCAGCTGTTCGACGCCGCCGAGCGAGTCCTGCTCCGGGACGGGCCGAACGCGCTGACCAGCCGGGCGGTCACCACGGAGGCGGGCTGCGCCAAGGGCGTACTGCACCGCCACTTCGCCGACTTCGACGCCTTCCTCGCCGAGCTCGTGCTGGACCGCATCGGCCGGATCGACGGCCAGGCCGCCGCCCTGCGCGAGTCCGCCGGGACCGGCACCGTCGCCGGCAACCTCACCGGCGCGCTGATGGACCTGTACGGGTCGGTCGCGGTGGCGATCGTCGGCCTTGTCACTTCAAGGGACGAACTGCGCGCCCGACTGCGCCGGACCACGCCGACCGGCGTCCCGGTCCTGACGGAGGCCACGGCCATGCTTGCCTCGTACTTGACCGCCGAGCGCGAACTGGGCCGCATCGCAGCCGACACCGACGTGGACACGCTCGCACCCACGCTGATCGGTACCGGACATCTGCTCTTCGCCGACCGGAAGGGCACTCCGCCGGAGGCCGAAGCGGTCCGCAAGGTCGTAACTTCCGTCATCGCAGAGGCCGTACGAGGCGCGTCGTCACGTTAGGCGGCAGTGCGATGCGGACAGTGAAGTAGGTGAAGTAGGTGCGGTCGCGCGGAAGTTGGCGCCGTTGATGCGACGTTCAGGCGTGCCGCACCGGCGGTAGGTCGTAGCGTCGCCAGGAGGAACGGCGTGATCGGCGCTCAACCCGAGTACACGGTGACGGCCGCGTACGGGGACGGGGCGAAGCACCCCTGCCGCTCAACGGCTCCGCCGAACACCGCAGCAGAACGGAAGGCTCGGGGATATTGCGGGGAGCAACCGGACCATCGCCCCCCCCGCCAACAGCAGTGGCCGACGAGCGACCATGGGAGAGCAACCGAATCTCGTACGAGACCGATTGCCACCCAATGCCGCCCGCCGGCCATTACGCCGAGCAGGAAGTCCGGTCAGTCCGCCGAGATCAGACCACCGGTGCCGGGTACGTCGGGTACTCCACGCCGGAGACGTGCTGGACGACGCGGATGACCTGGCAGGAGTAGCCGAACTCGTTGTCGTACCAGAGGTAGAGGATCGCGTTGTCGCCCTCGACCTTGGTGGCGCCAGCGTCGACGATCGAGGCGTGGCGCGAGCCGATGAAGTCGCTGGAGACCGCGTCGGGGGCGCTGATGAAGTCGATCTGGCGCTTGAGCGGGGAAGTCAGCGACACATTGCGCAGGTAGTCGAGGACCTCCTCGCGGTCGGTCTCGCGCGCGAGCTGCAGGTTGAGGATCGCGATCGAGACGTCCGGCACCGGGACGCGGATCGAGCTGCCGGTGATCTTCGCCTGGAGATCGGGCAGCGCCTTGGCGACGGCGGAGGCGGCACCGGTCTCGGTGATGACCATGTTGAGCGGCGCCGAGCGGCCGCGACGGTCCGAGCTGTGGTAATTGTCCAGCAGGTTCTGGTCGTTGGTGAACGAGTGGACGGTCTCCACGTGACCGCGCAGCACGCCGTACTCGTCCGCCATCGCCTTCAGCGGCGGGACGATCGCGTTGGTGGTGCAGGACGCGCAGGAGATGACCTGCTCGTCCGGCTTGATCATGTCGTGGTTGACGCCGTGGACGATGTTGGGGACATCGCCCTTGCCCGGCGCGGTGAGCACGACCTTGTCGATGCCGGGGCGCAGGTGCTTGGACAGGCCCTCGCGGTCGCGCCACTTGCCGGTGTTGTCGATGAGGATGGCGTCCTTGATGCCGTACGCCGTGTAGTCGACCTCGGACGGGTCGCCGGCGTAGATCACCTTGATCGCGTTGCCGTTGGCGATGATCGTGCTGTTCGCCTCGTCGACGGTGATCGTGCCCTGGAACTGGCCGTGGATGGAGTCACGGCGCAGCAGCGAGGCGCGCTTGACGATGTCCTGGTCACCACCCTGGCGGACGACGATGGCGCGCAGTCGCAGTCCGTTGCCGGAACCGGACTTCTCGATGAGCAGGCGGGCGACGAGGCGGCCGATACGACCGAAGCCGTACAGGACGACGTCGCGTCCCTCGCCGCGCTCGATCTTGTTGGCGCCGGTGGCTCCGGCGACGGCCTCGGCGGTGAACTGCTCCACCGTCAGGCCGCGTTCGTCGGTCTTGTAGGTCGCGGCGAGCATGCCTATGTCGATCTGGGAAGGGCCGAGATCGAGCGTGGTGAGGGCCTGCAGGAACGGGAGCGTGTCGGTGACAGAGAGTTCCTCTCCGGCGATCTGCCGGGCGAATCGATGAGTCTTGAGGATGCTGACCACCGACTTGTTCACCAGGGAGCGGCTGTGAAGCAGGACGGTGACGTCCCGCTCCCGGTGCAGCTTCCCGATGATCGGGATCATCGATTCCGCGATCTCCTCGCGGCTCTTCCAGTCAGTGAACGAGTCTTCGTTGACAGTCACAGATCTATCTTTCGAGCTAGGCGGCGCTCATATGCTAACCCCCCTTCTTTTTGATCGTTCAAGGGGTGCCGTTTGGGAGGGGTGCGGCGCGTTGGACCACGGCGGCGCGTGGGCGGGGGTGAGGTTCCATGGGGAAGAGATGACCCCTTTTATGGGGATTTGCCGCACCCTTGCCGCCCTGCAGAGACCAATGCCGACGGGTTGGGTGGGAGAACCGGGCAAGATCATCTGATCGGCGTAGAGGTAAACGATTCGCCAGGTGAACGATGCGGCATTCGATCACCGAGCACGAGGTGGCACTGCGATCCTCAGGCCGCGGTGCCCAACCGGCTCGGTAGGCATCGCTAGGCACAAGCTCTCCCGAGCTCGTAACCCCTCTGACCAAGGAGTTTGCTTTGCGTGTCCGTCGTATGGTGACCAGCGCCCTCGGTTCCGCTGCCCTCGTGCTGACCTCTCTGGGCGCGGTGACCGCCACCGCGAGCCCCGCGGCCGCCGACCCGTGCGGTTTCTACGAGACCAGCGCCGACGCCTTCTACAACCACTGCACCTCCGACGGCTCCAGGGTCGTCATCAAGGTCGAGGTCGCGTTGGCTCCCGACTACGAGCGCTGTGTCGCTCCCGGCAAGACCTGGCTGGGCTCCGCCAGCAAGATCCAGGGCGCTCACTACGTGAACCGCACCTGCTGACTGGCGAGCCCCCTGTAGGACTCTGTGGGGCGGGGCACGGGCGGTGGCGCCTGTGCCCCGCCCTTGTGTTTGCGTTACCTGCTGCCGAATGGCCGCCGGACACGCCGACCGACGAGCGTTGTTAGCCTCAAACCTCCGTTCGTGGCAGCCGCGTGCGGACAGCAAGGGGGAGTTGGGACCCATGGGTGGGGGCAAAGGCCGTCCGGTGAGTGCCGCGAGGGAATCGTTTCTGATGCCGGTGGAAGATGTCTTCAGTCGGAACCAGGGCAGAGTGGTCATGGCGACGGGCCGGATCGAACGCGGCCGAGTACGTAAAGGCGACCTGCTGGCGGTCGTCGGCTTTGGCGGACACGACATTGCCGTCGTCGCGGACATCATTGATCTGCACAGGGCTTCCATCGACGAGGCAGGTGCGGCCATGAACGTGGGCCTGGTGCTGCGCGGCGTGGCGGCAGATGCGCTGCAGCGGGGGCAGGTGCTCGCGACTCCCGGCTTGGTGGGCCCGCGCGTCGGCTTTACGGCGGATATCGCCTTGCTGTTCGAAGAGGAGAACAGCACGCCGGTACTCTCCGGTGAGCGGTTTTGCTTCTACACCCGCGCTGCTGACGTCTGGGGCGTCATCACGCTGCCCCATGGCATCGATTCGGTGCAGCCACCGGGCGAGGTCGCGTTGACGGTCGTGCTCGACCAGCCCATCGCCCTTGAGGAAGGCCAGTTCTTCGCCTTTAGCCGCCGCGGTCGTGCCGCCGGCACCGGTACTGTGAGCGGGCTTCTTCGCTGAATTGCACGAGTTCTGACGACTTGTTGGCCACTCTGGTGTTACGGCAACACCAGCCTCTGCCACGGCCGGGCCGACTTGCTGCACATCGCCGACGTACTCACCCACGCATCCGGCGCCTCCATCTCGCCGCACACCGCGACCATCTCGCCGCCCGCGTCCTGGACGTCTGCGACGCACAACTGCCCTTCGGCTTCCGTGCCGACCGACGACACCGGAGAGTCCCGGAACCGGTGACTGTGCCGGATTTCTCTCGGGCGCCGCGGACATCGTGCTGGCCCGGTACGGCTGTGCGCCGGACACCCCGCCTGTTACGGGATCGGAAGTGGAGTTGATTGGCTGCCCAGTCCGCATTCGGCGGTTGAACAGCCTTTGCCGCTCCGGTCGTTCGTATGGCTGGGCAAGGCCTGTCGGTTTCAGGTACGGGCCCCTGTACGGCCCCAGAAGCGGTACGCGGTTCGGCCTGAGCAGGCCCCGCCCGCGCTCACGCCCCCGAAGCGGCCGTACTCCGGCACAGCGGACACCGGTCCGTCCCGTCCCACTTGTCCCATCCGAACGCCTCGGGGGACAGGGAGAGTCCCTCCAACTCCTCGCGTACGGCGACCCGGTAGGCCCAGACCGTGGCGAGGTAGGGGTGATAGGCGTCGTGGAAGGCGGGCGATGCGGGCTCGGCACCTGCCGCGACCGCGCGTTGCAGAGCGCGGAGTCGCTCGAACATCGCCTGTCCAGTACTGGCGATGGCGGTGGTCGCGTCGATGAACAGCCGCTCGCGCGCTTCGTAGATGGCGGCGTCGCTGAGCGCCGCGCGGGTTGCCGCGTTCAAGTCGGCTTCGGCATCCGGGGCCTGGGCGATCTGCCGCAACCGGGCGTGACAGGCCTCAGCCGCAGTGATGAACTCGATGTACGCGGCCCGCCGCCGGTCCCCGGCACCGCGGTCCTTCTCGTGGCGATGGCGCAGATGGTCGGCCAGAACGGTGCCGGTAATGGCGATGGAACCACCGCTGACCGTCGCGACGATCGTCCCCCAGTCCACGTCTGCCCCCAGCAGTGATCACGACGTCGAGACCTGGAATCTACGCGCGGCCCGCCCCGAAGAACAGGGGTCAGGCGTACCCGGAGCGCACCTGCCCTGTGGGTACCGGAAGTGCCTTCCGGACAAGACGTAGGCTTCCAACGTGATCGAGATTCCCGAGGTATTCGCGCAGAGCACATCAGCCAGGGAGGGCGATCGCGGCCGCGACTGGATCGCCGCCCTTCCCGGCCTGGTCGACGAACTGCTCCAATGCTGGAACTGCACGCCAGTTGGCCCCACTCTGCACGGCCAGGTAGGCATCGTCATCCCCGTACGGCGCGACGATTTGCCACCCGCGGTCCTGAAGGTCTCCTTCCCCCACCCGGGCAACGTCCATGAACCGCATGCATTCGCGGTCTGGGGCGGACGCGGTGCCGTACGCCTCTACGAGCGCGACGACGCGCGCTTCGCCATGCTGCTGGAACGGGCCGAGCCCGGCACACTGGCCGATATCGCAGACATCGACGAGGCCGTGACGGTGGCCGGCCGCCTGGCCCGGCGCCTGGCCGTACCGGCGCCAATCGACTTGCCCCGGCTGCGAGATGAGATCGACCAGCGGCAGAAGACCCTCCGCGCAGACGCCGCACGTCTCTCTTCCCCCTTGCCTCAGTACGTCATGGACGCGGCGCTCGCCACGCTCCGAGAACTCGGCCCCGACCAGCCGGACACACTCATCCACGGCGATCTGCACTACACCAACATCCTGAGTGCCGAACGCGAACCCTGGCTCGCCATCGACCCCAAGGGCTACGTCGGCGACCCGGCCTATGACTCCATCACCCTGCTGCGCGGGCGCTACGAAGACCTGCTCGCCGCCACCGATCCGAAGTCCGCCCTGCTGCGCCGCCTTGCCGTGTTCGCGGACGCAGCCGAGATAGACCCTTCCCGCGCCCGCCGTTGGGCACAGGCGCGCGCAGTGGAAGCCGCCCTCTGGGGCCGCCAGCACGGAGATCCGGCATGGGTGATCCAGGCAACCGACCAGCTGGCCGCACTGCTCGCCTGAACCGAAACGGCGCGCCGCTGCGAAGCCGGACGAGTGCGAGTGGGCGCCGCGCCGCCCCGTACCCCCCTCTTCGCCGCCGAGCAAGGGCCCCTCAGCGTCCGGATTCCCCCCATGCACGATTCACTCACGGCGCAACAACGCGTCCACCGCCCGCCCGAAAACCCGCGAGGCCACCCGCCCCACCACAGGGTCGAAAGCCCGCGGAATCCCTCGCACCCGCAATTCCTCCCGCCACACCACCCGAGAGCCCCCACCACTCTCCGGGCGCACGTGGATCTCCGCCCACCCCCTGACGAACGACCCACGCTTGACCAATCGGCACACCCCGAGCTCGACCTCTTCCGGCGGCTGCCAGACAACAACCTCCATCGGGTCATCGAACGCCAGCGGCCCAACTCCCGACCGCGCCACGAACACAGTCCCCTCACCGGCGCGCTGCGCACCGGACACGACGATCCGTGTCAATGGCACCACATCCCCGTGCCGTTCCCAGGCGGTCAATCGCCGCCAGGCAACGACAGGATCAATCGGGGTTACACGTTCCACGTGAAAGAGAGCCATGGCACGACCGTAATCAGCCGCAGCCGTTTCGAACGAGCGGCACACGCTGATGGCCGTCGAGCAGAGCCTTGCCGCATGCCGGGTCCGCGCTGAGCAGTCTGCGGGCAGCCATTCGCCGATGCCGTTCCAGGCACCGTGGTGTGCGGTGAGGAGGTGCGCCGCTTCGCGCAGGGTGGCGTCGGCCAGGGACAGCTGTTCATACCGGTCGGCCGGTGGGGTATCGATCAGATCGTCCATGAAACAGGTGAGGAGATAGCGGCCTCGCTCCCACTCGGTGGGGGTGAGTTGGATGGGGCCGGCCGCGAGGGTGTGCATGAAGAGTTCGGCCAAGCGGCCCCCGTAGCGGATGATTTCGCGGCGGCTGGTATCCGAGTCCGGAAGCAGGGCGGCTATGTCCAGGTCGCTGCTTGGAGCTACGCGGCCCTGAGCGGATGAGCCACCGAGTACGGCGCCGAGAGCGCGGGGGCAGCGGCGCGTGATGAGGCAGAGAGCCTCGCCTGCTGCGTCGTCTTGATCCGTCATGGGTGTTGATCGTGTCAGCCGTAGAGAGCGAACTCCACCCAGACCGAAGGCCTTTGAACCTTCGGGCGCTGGCTCCTCACAGCTAGATCAACATAGTCTCGGTGCACGGCACACTCCTCGGCCGCAGGAGCGATGAAAGGTGAGCACGTTGAAGATCGCGGTAGATGACCTCTCCGGCCCGGAGATCGCCGAGTTCCTCGAAGAGCACGTCCAGCAGATGCGATCCCTCACACCGCTGGAGAGCAAGCACGCGCTCGACCTCAACAGCCTCCGAAAGCCGGACATAACCTTCTGGTCGGCCTCGGACGGCGACATCCTGGTGGGCTGCTGTGCAATCAAGAGGCTGGACGCGCGCCACGCGGAACTGAAGTCGATGCGCACCAGGCCGACGCGGCAGCGGAGCGGAGTTGCGTCCCAACTGCTGAAGCACATCATCACCGAGGCCGAATGCATGGGCTTCACGCGCCTGAGTCTGGAGACCGGCGCTGCCGAGTTCTTCCTCCCCGCCAGAAAGCTGTACGAGAAGTTTGGGTTCGCGTACTGCGAACCGTTCGCCGACTACCGGCCCGACCCGAACAGCGCCTTCATGACAAGGAAACTCTGAGGGAACACCTGGATCTACGATCCCGCAGATCCGAACTAATTCGTCTCGCCGCGGTGCAAGAAAAGACGAATGTCGTCGATCCCGTCGAGAGCTCGTCCATCAACATCCGATGGGTCGAGCTCCGCCCGAGCTGCCAGGGCCTCTGCCAGTGCGACGGCTTGCTCGCCGATGTATCGGAAACGGCGGGCCGCATGCCCCAGGCACAGACCGGCCAGGCCGAGCAGCTGGCTTCCGGGAGTAGCCCGTGCTCCCACCTCCAGACAGCATCGCTCGATGAACTCCCGGTCATCGTCGTTGAGCGCGATGCCGACCAAGGCTTCCTGCGCGGAGAATTATTTCGAACGGTCAAGTAGCGCACTGTCCAGGATCTCGAGGACTACATCATGCGGCAGCGCATCGGGGTTATGGAACCGGAGGTGAGAATGTGACACACGGCAAGGCTATGCACCATGGCTGAAGGGTTGCAACCAGCCTCTTCCCGTCCCGCTCGTGCTCAGTCTCACCAGAATTTCCAGGAGTTCGTGTTGACGACAGGTTCGGTAAAGGCAGTCAGGGAGTGAGGGTGGGTGCCCTGCCAGACACGGTCGGGGCAGAAGGCGAAATGTTCGGCGGCGACGAGGAAGGCGCCTTCCTTGTTCGTGGGACCAGTGTCCAGGCGTACTGGACTGCCTGCGTGTCAGGTACCGCAGCGCGGCTCTGCCGGGCGCGAGGCTCGACCAGGATGATGCGTAGGAGGCGGTAGCCGTAGCGCCTGGCCGGTACGCCGGTTTCGTACCGGTCGTCATGCCCCCCCGAGGCGTGATCGGAGAGAGGCAGCGGTAGGTACGCTGTGTAGCTCGCTGTCCGTCAACCCGAAAAGCCGAGAAGAGTCAGACTGGGAGTGCTGCATGAGCGTGCGTTATCGCGCCGACCGGGCCGTCGTACGCTGCGATCAGTGTCCGGGGCAGCCGGTTTTGGCCACTCACCGGGAAGAGACCGATACGCGCCGGTGCGTGCGCTGTCAGGGCGAGCAACGGTGGTTGCCTCAGCCGCACCCTGAGGATCATCTGTGCAAGGTGTGCCGTCGCGAGTGCCCCAATTGCCAGGCGCTCACCCCTGACGGTGGGCGTTGCCGTACCTGCCGGGGGCAGTGCCGGACCTGTTCGGCTCCGCTGCCGGACCGTGGCGATCCGGTGGACGGCATCGTTCATGTCGAGCCGGAACAGCGCAAGGATCGGCACCGGAAATGGGTGCGTACCTATTTCCCCCGTACCTGGGACTGGGATCAGTGCGACCGGTGCCAGGAGGCTGCCACTGCGGCCGACCCCGTGCGCGCCGTTCTGGCCGCTCTACCGGGCAAGGTCATCAGTGCCTGCGGCGGCAACGTACCGCCCAGAGTGATCGAGACGATTCAGAGCGAGTTGTGCCAGCACTCCGTGTCCCGCCTCGCGGGGCGCATTGAGCGCCGCTGGTGGGCGAGTTGGGCGAACCGTCCCTTGTCCCGCAATGCAGATGAACGGCAGGACGGATACCGCCCCGACGACGTCGCGGTGTGGCTGCTGGCCGCGACGGTGTGCGCGGGCCGGTGTGAGGACGGGTGGATCCTGGCCCCGCCCGAACGCCCCGATCAGGACGACGTGCCGTGCAAGGCCTGCCGTGGAGGACGTCTGCTGACCGTCCCGCGTGACGATGAAGGCGATGGACTCGTGGAGCGGAGCAGTCCACCCGGGCTGGCGGCATCGGCGGCGGATCGTACGCCCGCCGAGGCGGTGTCCTATCGGCCACCGATGCTGGAGTGCTCGGGACGGAACGGAGCGTGCGGTGTTCCGGTCGCAGCCCCGTATCTACAGTGTCCGGCCTGCCTGGATTGGCCCTGGTGCGATTGCCGACGCCGCCGCTATGACCCCGACCAGGCCACTTCATGCCGGGCGTGCGCGACCGTCGACAAGCGTTCACCGTAGGTTTCCTGACGCGGTACGTAACGCGGGCTGCGCAGTACTTGCTCATGAATGGGACGGGAGTGATGCGGTCGCTGCGGGCCGCGAGGAATTGCGGCGAAGTGCTGGGGAAGAAGTACTGACGTCGCGGTGAGATGGAGTGGGTTGGGGAGTGATGGCGCTGAATCACCACGAAATCCGGCAGCGCGTTGCCGGTGAGGACGATGGCGGGCAACCTATGCCGGCTGCCGTCGCCATAGGTCAGATGTGCCTCCGCGCGGCCGACCGCGCTTGTGGCTGGCCCCTGACCGGTCCCTCGCACATCATCCAGACCGCCCTCGACGCACTCCTCGCCGGTGTCGACTCCCCGTCCCTGCCCCTCTTGGCTGGTCTCGGACGCAATGAGCAGGGCGAGGCCGGTGAGCTGTTCGACATGGTGATGGACGAGCTCGGGCTGGTGCCGCTGACCCCGGAGAATCTCGCGGCGGCGCGTTGGACCATGGCACGTTGGTGGGCCGGGCGGATCGTTGCGGGAAGTCTTGACCCGGTCGATGGCGCCGACCTCATTTGGCAGGAGGCGGCATGTGAGCTCGGTCATCCCGCCGAACTTCAGACGTTCGTCCGTGTCTCACGGGAATTGGTGGACGATCTCGGCGATGTGCTGCCTGCCGGCCAGGAACAGCTGGACGAAATCCTCGCGGCGGCCCGTCAGCTCCTCGAACTCCCTCACGGAGAACCGGAACACCCGCACCGCGATTCCGTCGACCAATTGGGATAGCCCAGCGCGCGGTGCGTTCTGCGTCGGCACCTCCGAGCACTGGCCTCGATCGTTCACGAGTCCCCGTCACCTGACCATCGGCAGCCGGAGCGCCGGCCCCGGCCAACTCCCAGACGTCGCCGCGTACTTCGGTACGGTTTGAGCGGACCGCGGTGAGCGGCTTCGGGCCGGTCGCGGCCAGAGCGCCGAAGCGGCAGGAGACGGTCGGATCGGAGGCAACTGGGCGGAACACCTCGGGCCCGGCCCGCAGCATCGCCACGTCCGCCAGGTCCCCCCGCCTTGAGCGACCACGAGCGCGACATCCACCTGACCTTGCCCGGGTCGTGCACGGCCGACGCATCGTCCGAGGTCAGGGGCGTTCCTCAGCGCGCTATCGGGTGGCCGTCGCCGGAGCGGTGACGTGGGGTATCCGACCGCCAGCAGCCCCAATAGGGTAGCCGAATGGATCAGGGTGAACGGCTGCTTCATTCCTCGTCGTTCGGCGCGGCGGCGGCCGCATACGCCGAGCACCGTCCCAACTACGCGCAGGCCGCGGCGCAGTGGGCGCTTGAGCCCGCGTCCGGCCCGCGCGTACTCGACCTCGGCGCCGGAACCGGCAAGCTGACCGCCACACTGGTCGAGCTGGGTGCCGAAGCCATTGCAGTCGAGCCCGATTCGGCGATGCTGACCGAGCTGCGCCGCTCGCTGCCTGCAGTCCGTGCCCTGTCGGGCAGCGCCGAGGCGATACCGCTGCCGGACGCGTCCGTCGATGCCGTGCTGGCCGGCAACGCCATGCATTGGTTCGACATGGGTGTCGCGGGACCGGAGATCGCCAGGGTCCTCGTACCCGGCGGCATCCTGGCCGGTCTGTGGAACGTCATGGACGACGGGGTCGAGTGGGTTTCCGGGCTCGCGCGGGTCAGCGGGAGCGCGGCCATCGGCCCGCGTGACACGCCAGCCAGCTGGCGCGCCGAGACGGCCGACATGCACCTTCCAAAGACCGGTGTGGCCGCCCGGTTCGGCTCACCGGAGCAGGCCGAGTTCCCGCATGGGCAGCGGCGCACCGCCGACTCTCTCGTCGCGACCATCGCGACGCGCGCGGGGGTGCTGGTCATGCCAGAACAGGAACAAGAGGCCACGTTGGGCCGGATCCGCGCTTTCCTCGCGAGCCGACCGGAGACAGCCCGCGGCGAGTTCACTCTCCCGATGCTGACCGGCGTGCTGCGCGTCCGGCGGCTGTGAGGCATCACGCCAACACCCAGGCCTGACCGGCTTGCTCACCCGAGAGGTGCCTCCGGCTGGTGCGGGAACGACGGCCTCGACAATCCTCATTCTCGCTGGGCCGACCGCCTGCCGGACAGCCGGTTTCATGCAGTCGCGAGGCCAGGAGATGTCGGCCTCTCTTGGGACGATCCGGCGGAGAAGCAGCGCGGCGTACGACGTGACCTGACCCTGCGGACCTTCGGCACCGGCACCCGCGCCCACACTCCTCGCGCTTGCCGCCAGGCTCATCGCGCATGGGGACGGGGCGTTGTGGAGGAGCCGGGCACCGCTGATGACGCGACGATGGCAGCGGGCGAAGAAAACAACCAACTGACCATCGATGTAAGGCCGTTTCGTTGCTGACAAAGCCTCGCGTGCCTTTGGAGGAGCAGTGGCCGGGGTGCGCCGGCCCTGCCGAGCTCTGATCCCTTGCCGTGGAGGGGGCGTACCCTTTCCAAGGCCAGTTCGACGAGGCGCCGCAGCAGCGGGAAGTGCCCTGGGTCCGTACGGCCCGCGCGTGGCCTGTAGACAGGCACCTTGCACCGGCAGGGCGGGGTCTTCGCGCTTTAACGGCGCTGATAGCTGGCTGCCATTGCATGGAACGCCTTCTTCGGTTCCCAGCGGGTGTTATCGAGCATCCGGACAATGCCGTAGGAGCTGAGGTCCCGGCTCCCGGGTCTGCCGAAACCCGCGAAGGTGAACCAGAGCGCGGTGTCCACGCCTTCCTCCTCGAAGATGTCCTGCAATTCGGTGAAGTGCCGCACCTGCTCGTCCTCGTCGGGTACGGCGTCCGGCGGGACCTGCCACGCCATGCCACCGCGTTCCCCCGCGCCCTGGTACGCGCAGGTTCCGTACTCGGTCACCGCGACGGGTTTACCGTGGGCGAAGTGCCCGCGCAGCTCATCCCGGAAGCTGTCCGTGTTGTGGGCATCCCGGTAGGCGTCGATGCCGACGAGGTCGAACGGGCCCCAGTCGACGGACTCCCAAGGGGCGGAGGCGCACGTGACGCGCCCTCCGAAATGTGCGCGTACAGCGGTGGCGACCTCGGCGAGAGAACGGGAGCAACTGCTCAGGAGAAAGATCTACGGGGAAGGGGGAGAACCAGACTTCGAGACCCGCGTCCGCGGCGTGCCGGGCGGCGATGCTCAGTCGCTCGGGATCCCGCCCGGAAATGCGGACGGCATCGCAGTGGAGATCACTGGAGATCACTGCCATTTCATGTCGGACCGTCTCGGAGCTGAAGTTCTTACGGGAGAGGTCTTGCCCGGGGAGGAACCCGGTGTCGTAATTGATGCCCCGTGCGCGCACGTCACTCACTGTCCCTTCGTGTCGCCGATGCCATGTTCAAGCAGGTCAAAGGCGAGCTCGGTGTCCTCGGCCAGTGTCCGGGCCGCTTCCTGCGGCGATGCGCCGCTCACCAGAAGATGAAAGAACGACTCCTGGAGAGTGAGGAGAGTCGCGGCGATCTGAGCCGCCATCAGCACGGCTGCCGTGTCTCCGTATTCCTCGGCCAGCACTTCGGCCAGTGCCCGCCGCTGCTGGTAGAGCAGAGAATTCGCGGCCCCGCTGAGCGCAGAGCTGTCAAGAATCACCCGCATACGGGTTACCACTTCGTCGCTGTCCACGGCCGCCATCTGCCCGGCCGCGAACGCCCGATAGTGAGCCCTCAGTGCTGCGAGAGGAGACTGCCCCTCCGGCCGCCGCGCGACGACCCCGGCCAGATCGTCCTGTCCCACGCCCTCCAGCACGAGCGACTCTTTACTGGGGAAGTACGCGAAGAGCGTGGCCTTGGCGACCTCGGCCCCCTCGGCGATCTTACTCACCGTCACATCATCGAAACCACGCTCGCTGAACAGCCTCAACGCCACCGCGGCGATCCGCTGCTTCGTCTGTTCCTTCTTACGCTCCCGAAGCCCCGCCATGCGAAGATAGTATCCATACTCGGTCTAGAAATGAACCCAGTATGAAATGTTGGATGCGGGGTGACGCGGCCCCACCTGTGGCAGGAGGGCGCACGTCGACCGCTCGCGGAAGGAGGGCTGAACGGGGTCAGTGGCGTAACAACGGGCTTGAAGGCGCAGGACAGCCGTACCGACACATGAATCTCGTCGTCGCCGGAATTGCGTGGATCCTGCCCAGCGGACCGTTGACGGAGGCGATGACGTCGTTGACGAAGCAGTTCGTCGCTGCGGAGCTCGCATCGACGGGTGCTGCCAAGACGGCGTAGGCGAACGCGGGTGTCGCCATCACGGCTGCGAGCCGGGCCGTCCAGCGGGCGGCCGTACGGACCCGGCGCCCGTTTCCGTTATCCATGACGCGAGCATCAACCCGAGACGTCGCGCTGCCGGCGGTTAAGGGATCCGCCGTCACGTTCACGCGTTGTCGATTCACCTCAAGGGTGATGGCTCTTTCCGAGCTGCTGTGGCGCGAGGAAGTGCTGTACACCCCGAAGCTGCGCACCGTTGCGGCCGTCGCGGGTGGACGCTCAACACCTCGAAGTATAGGAAGAGTTGTCCGCTCTTCGAACTGGCGCTGTTGTATGTGCGTGCTTTGCCGTCTGCGCGCGAGTGGCGCTGCGTCGATTCCATTGATCGGCTGCGTCGTGCTGAACCCCGCTACTACCGTGAGGGCATGAGCGCCGAGGACACCAACCCCGAGGACCAGTGGCCGCTGCCGCCGGCCTGGATGTGGGACTGCGACGAATGTGTTCGCCTTTACGCAGTGATGAAACGCGTCCAGGCGGCCGCGGACGAACGGTGGCTCACCGGTAAGCGCGGTGTGGACTGGGACCCCATGGACAGTGCAGTGGGTGCCGAGATCAACCTCGCTCGGCATCTGTCCGCCGCACATGAAGAAAACCTGCCCGACTGGGACCCCGAGTGCGCGACCTGTGAGTACCACACGAGCGCCCTTGCCCAGGCCACGGCGGCGTCCAGCACTGGAGCCGCGATGGTGGCCGCGGAACACAGGGCCCGCCATCTCTTCGTTCCGCTGCGCAGTGTCGGTCTCATGTAGGTGGCAGTGGGCGGTGCGGAAGTGCTGAATTCGCTCGCGGAAAGGGCCTGTTAGGCATCCCGAAGAGCTACGCGCGCTGCGGCGTAGCTTCACCTGACAATGGCCCTGATGAGAGCTGACTCAAGTCTGGATAGTTGATGGCCCGTCAGCTGGCCGCCCCATGCCGGACGATGGCTCGCCTCTCGGCCACTGGTGCTGGAGTTGCACTTCTTTCGCGACGATACGAGCGGTGACGGGCGCTGACATTGAGGTGGTGTTGGGCACACCTCGGGGAGTGCCTGGAGAGCAGCGGGTGCGACCTATTCGGTCGTTCGCGAGCCAATGGCGGCGGGGCCCCGGACCCTAGGCGTTGGGCTCGCCGAGAGGTTGGGGGAACTCTTTGAGGGCTTCCCGTATGTGTGGGTCCTTCGCGATGCCGGGCGGCAGCCGTGTAGCGCCATCGAGCAGCGCCGAGTTCAGCTGTTCTGCCGTGCAGGTGTGGGCCGTTGACAGGGCGGCCTCATGCAGGTTCGCGCCCTGGAGATGGGCGCCTTGCGCGCAGGCACCGCGCAGGTCGGCTGTCCGTAGATACGCCTCTTGCATGTGGGCCCGGACCAGCCATGCTCTGGTCAGACGGCATTCGGGCAGCCACGCCCGCTCCAGATGGGCCTCCGCCAGGTCTGCCCCATCCAACTGGGCACCGGCCAGACGTACGCGCTCCAGTCGGGCCCTTTTGAGGTCCGCGCCGCGCAGCTCGGTGCGCCGCAGATCGATGCGGAAGGGTTCCGGCCGCACCGGCCGCCGCCCCAGCACCGTGAGGGCGGCTTGGACATGCTCCCCGGCCGCGGTGAGGACCCGTCTGACTGGGGCTCAGCCTCGATGGAATCCGGCGCGGGGCCAGACACCGCTGTGTGCTCCCGGATGAACGCGCCCAGGACCTCGATCATGCTGAGGTGGTCCTTGGGGGAGTCGCGCATGATGCGCTCCAGCGCGTACAGGCCGCCCAGCCGCTCCACCGTCCGGTCGGACGCGAGGAGTTTGATGGCCTCGACGTACCGGTCGGTGACCTGCCCTTCGCGGGCCAGTTCCGCCTGCTCGCGGTCCCGGTCCCGGGTATGCCGCAAGGTGCGGTCGGTGTAGTACAGACCGGCAGCGGCGGCCGCTCCGGCGCCCAGTGCGACCAGCATGGTGCGCACACCCGTAATCACTACGCCGTCGGCCGGCTGCAGACCCCGCTCCCTCAGCCGCCCGCCGTCCAACCACCACGGCCCCTGCCACAACAACAGCGCATAGCCGACAGAGGGCAGGGCGAGCACCCCCAGCACCACAGCACGCTTCCAGCCCGGCCTCTTCGGTCGTGGTCCGGCGTTCGCCCAAGTTCCGCTCTCTGAGGCCCATTAAATCGTTGGTCCCCCAAACTTGCCGCTGGCCATACTGCAGCCATGGATCCCGTGACTTTGGAGACGGCCCGCCTGCTGCTCAGGCCCTTCACCCCCTCCGACGCCGACGCGGTATACGCAGCCTGTCAGGATGCCGACATCCAGCACTACACACCGGTGCCCGTACCGTTCCAGCGCGAAGACGCCGAGAAATACGTCACGAAGACCGCGCCGCAGGGCTGGGACACCGACCGTGACCACATCCTCGGCGCATTTCGCGCCGACAACGGCGCCTTGGTGGGCTCCTTCTGTCTGACCAAAATTTCCCAGGGCGTCTACGAACTCGGGTACTGGGCAGTCAAGGAGCAGCGCGGCCAGGGCTACTCCGCAGAGGCCGCACGCGCGCTCTGCGACTGGGGATTCACCGCCCTCGATGCCCACCGGCTCGAATGGTGGGCGATGGTGGGGAACACGGCTTCGCGCGCACTCGCCGAAAAACTCGGCTTCACGCTCGAAGGCACCCTCCACCAGCGCAGCATGGTCAACGGCACACCTCACGACTGGTGGGTGGGCGGGCTGCTGAAGCCCTAACACCGCCTGGGCAATGGTGTTTTGCGACTGTCGGGTTCCCGGCGAGGCGGCCGCTGCGGAGGGGATTGCACGGCGCGAGAGCCAGCTGCGTACGGTCCGCGGGCAGGTATCCGCCGGAGGCGAGGTCGCTGGCCGACTCTTCGGGCTAGATCGCTGCTTCGGCCTTACTTGGAAGCCCAGGAGTCCAGTCGTATCGCCGAATGCCGCAGTTCCGCTTTGAGAGCCGAGACGATGCGTGGAGATCGATGGCCCGATCATGGAGTCCCGCGTTCCGACAGTGAGCGCTGCGGACTTCGTCATGGTGCGCGCCCAGCACCACTTCGGCATCCGCAGACGTGACGGGCAGCAGGGCACGAGGATGTAGGGGTTCCCGTCTGCCTCAAGAGGTCCAGCGCGTCTCGGGCTCCACCGCAGGTGCCGTGCTGAATCGGCGGGCCTGGCCTGGGGCGGGTTCAAGAATACCTGCGACGGCAGTGGCAGCTTCGGAGGGGTGTCTGCCCAAATCAACGACGCCTCAAGAAAATTCACGATCCCGGAGCGCTGACCGAAGGGGCGACGGTCGGCGATGGGGCGGGGGCTGGTCGGGGCGGTGGGACTGGTTCGCGTACTGCTGTTGCCAGTTCGGTTACCTGCTCGCGTAGTGCGCGTACCTCCAGTGTCAGTGCGTTGAGTGCCGACAGCAGGTGGCGTTCCTCGATGTCGTCGCGCTCGAAGCGGGAGATGAACCATGCGGCGATGTTCGCGGTGACCACGCCGAGGAGGGCGATGCCCGCCAGCATCAGGCCCACCGCGAGGATCCGTCCCACGCCGGTCGTGGGGGAGTGGTCGCCGTAGCCGACCGTGGTCATGGTCGTGAAGGACCACCACAGGGCATCGCCGAGGGTCTTGATGTTCGCGCCGGGTGCGTCTCGTTCGACTTCCAGTACGGCGAGCGAGCCGAACATGAGCAGCCCGCCGACCGACCCGGCCACGTAGGTCGTCAGCCGTACCTGTGCTGCCATGCGGGCCCGCTGGCCGGCCAGGAGCAGCATGGATACCAGCCGCAGTAGCCGCAGTGGTTGGAGCAGGGGCAGCAGTACGGCGATCAGGGCCAGCGGCTGGCTGCGTACGAAGCGCTTGCGGTCGGGGCTCACCCACAGCCGTACGGCGTAGTCGACGGCGAACAGCCCCCACACCAGCCACTCGATGACCCGGCACACCAGGTGCAGCAGGGGATCGGAGCCGGGAGCCACGATGGGTACGGCGTAGACGACGCCGAACAGCACCGCGAACCACAGAAGCGGCTGTCGTGTGTGCTGCTCCCAGCGCTTTTCTGCTTCAGCTCCCCGCATGCGGTCATCGTAAGGAGCCGCGGGGCCCGACATCCGAGCCGTGAATCCCTTGGAGGGACAAGGGCGGGCTTCGGCCACATCGCGGCCGGTATTCCGCTCCCGCCGGTCCGAGGCCCGTGCACCTCGGCGATACGGGCCAGCGACCGGCCTGACCTCGGCGGATGTACCGCTCCTAGTACCCTTGCGGCGTGATGATGCACAAGAGCGTTGATGTGAGTGTTGACGCGATGATCGAGGATCTCCGGACACTCGTCGAAGTCGAGTCTCCGTCGCGCGATCTCGACGCTTTGGCGGCATCGGCCAGGGCTGTCGCCGGTGTCATCGAGAGCCGGCTTGGCGGGCAGGCCGTGCTCATTGAGAGTGAAGCCGGGCCGCACGTGCACTGGTCGGGCGGCGGCGATCCCCAGGTGCTCATTCTGGGGCACCACGACACGGTGTTTCCGCTGGGCACCCTTGAACGCCGCCCGTTCGCGGTCGAGAACGGGCGGGCGACCGGGCCCGGGGTCTTCGACATGCTGGGCGGTCTGGTGCAGGCCATTCATGGTGTGGCGGCGCTCGATGACCGGTCGGGTGTCGAGATTCTGGTGACCGCCGACGAAGAGGTCGGCTCCCATTCCTCTCGCGCTCTCATCGAAGAACGCGCCCTCGCCTGCGGCGCTGTTCTCGTATTCGAGGGCGCTGCTGAGGGTGGAGGTCTGAAGACCGGCCGTAAGGGCTGCGGGACGTTCCAGGTCTCCATCAAGGGCCGGGCGTCGCACGCTGGTCTTGAGCCCGCGGCCGGGGTCAACGCTCTGATCGAAGCGTCGCACCAGGTGCTGGACATCGCGGCGTTCGGGCGGCCTGACATCGGTACGACCGTAACGCCGACCGTCGCGTCCGCGGGGACGCTGGACAACGTCGTTCCTGCGGAGGCGACCCTCATCGTCGACGTTCGGGTCGAGTCGGCCGACGAAAAAGAGCGCGTCGAATCGGCGTTCGCGGCGCTGACTCCGCATCTCGACGAGGCGGAGATTTCGGTTCAGGGAGCTGTCGGCCGTCCTCCGATGCCCGAGTCGGCAGCGGTCGGGCTTTTCGCGGTGGCACAGCGGCTGCTGCCCGGTATCGAAGGCAAGGCCGTCGGCGGCGGGAGCGACGGCAATTTCACGGCCGCGCTGGGAGTGCCCACGCTCGATGGCCTGGGCGCAGTCGGGGGCGGTGCTCACGCCGACCACGAGTATCTGGTGGTCGGCGCAATGGCCGAGCGGGCGATGCTTGCTGCCGGACTGGTGAAGGCGATCCAGAACGGAGAGGTGTAGGGGTGCGTGCGCATGCCAGCCTCCGCGAGAGGACCGGCGCCACACGTTCCGCATAGGCTTGCCGCATGGTGCAGAGCAAGGCGGTGGATGTCGACGGTTACCTCGCCGAGGTTCCCGAAGAGCGAAGAGACGCGTTGGCTGAACTGCTGCGGATGTGCCGGGACGAACTCAAAGGGTTCGACGAGGTGATGGCGTACGGTATGCCCGCCTACCAGCGTGACGGCACAGCCGAGATCGCCTTCGCCAGCCAGAAGCAATACATCTCCTTGTACCTCATGCGCAGCGATGTCCGCGACGCATTCGAGGACCGGCTGGCCGGGCAGGACATGGGCAAGGGCTGCCTGCGGTTCCGTAAGCCGGAGCACATCGACTTCGATCTGGTGCGAGATCTCTTGAGGGCTACGGCGGCCGGACCGGGCAAGGTCTGCTGACGCCGCCGGTGCAGGTGATGTGGGAATCCAGGGCGGTGGATGGTGGCGATCTGGGGTGCGCACCGTGGGAGGGAGTCCCCCTTGGCGCGCACCTCAGGAATTCTGCCCGGGCCTTGGGCCGTGAGGGGCGGGATCAGTCGCTGTCCGCTCCGGTGGCGAAACGGCGGGCCTCGCGTCGGCCTGCGTAGCGTTCCCTGCGGTTGCCGGCCTTGACGTACTCCTGCCATTCCTTGACGCAGGAGCGCTCATTGCATCCCGAGCAGCAGGTGTGGCCGAACAGCAGCATGCCGGGGTGTTCCCATCGGCAGCGGGTGTGCGAGTCCTCCCGTGTCGGGTTCGGCGGCAGATCGCAGGCGCCGTGGCGGTGATCGTGAACCGGCCGAGGGTGGTGTTCCGCGTGGCGTACCCACAGTGGCTTTGTCTTGTCCGTACGGGACATCTCGTTCCTTTCGGAACCGCCGCCCGGACTCCCGGACTTTCCGGGCGGGCGGCTAGGTTCGCCACTTCACGGCGTCACACCCCTTTCTGCGTCTGTGGCACCTGCCGAGTGGATTCCAGCACGCGTCGTGCGGGAGAGGCCCGGCGAGTGCATAAAGGCTCGTAGGCCTGGTGCGGACGGCACTTTAGGCCACCAGGCAGGGGGGTGGAAAGCGCTTTTCGGGAAGGCGTGGGGGCCGTGGCTCAGACCGGTACGGGCCCCTGCCAGTCGCCCGTGCCCACCACCCAGGCCACGCGCATGCGCCGGTCGTCGCCGACGAAGACGGCGGTGAGCTGGCTGTCGGTCTGCTTCTCCAGGGCGACGCCGGCTCCCGGTGGGGCGGTGACTCCGCCGATGCTGACCGGGGCGTGCCAGGCGCCGGTGCCCTCGACCCAGGCCACGTGCAGGGTCCGGTCCGTACCGATGAACACCGTGGTGAGGAGGTTGTCGGTCTGATGGCGCAGTGTCACCGGTGATCCGGGCTGGGCGACCGGTCCGCCCACCGGGGCGGGCGGGTGCCAGCGGCCGTCCGGACCGGCCCAGGAGACGCTGAAGACGCCGCGGTTGTCGATGTACGCGGCCGTGGCCGGCTGCGGAGTCTGGAACGCGACGGCGATGTACCCGCCGGCGACACCGGTCGTGTCGATGGGTAAGGCACAGACGATCTGCTGCCTGCCGCCCATCCGTCCGATACGCGAGGCGCACTGGCCCACGGCCGCCTCGAACTCGATGAAATCCTGGTCGTTTTCGGTGCGTGGCACACCCGAAATCACTCCGGTCGCATTCCACGCCTGAAGCGCCGCATTGATCGCGGTACGTGCGCCGGATCCGTTGGGGAATGCCTCATTGTCGATCGTGTACGGCAGCCGCCCGCCGGGCCACAGATAACGTGCCCGGTCCGCTCGTCCGAACCCCATGTCAGCCCCTTCCCTCGGGTCACTTGGGTAGGAACTTTCACTGTCGCGCTGCCGAAGAAGGCCGCATGCCCGCGAAACGAGTGACGCTGTGAGGAGTCGATAGTGCTGTCCGGCAAGGGACTTGCGGGAATGCAGCCGTGGGGACGCCGGGGCCATTGAGACTCCGGCCCTTTGCCGACAGAGCCGGGATGCGGGTGCAGGCTCCCCGGCAATACCGGGATCACGCCGCTCAGGGAGCCGCGGTGCTACGGGAGCAGCCGCCGTTCCTTGGCCACTGCCACCGCGCCTGCCCGCGTGTCCACTTCCAACTTGGCGTAAATGCGGCCCAGATGGGTCTTCACCGTCGCCTCGCTGATGAACAGGGCGCGGGCGATGTCGCGGTTGCCCAGACCGCGCGCGAGCTGGCTGAGAATGTCGAGCTCCCGGCTGGTCAGGGTCGGCGCGGCCGTACCCCGCATCCGGTCCAGGACCCGGCTGGCGACCGGCGCCGACAGGACGGTGCGGCCCTGGGCGGCAGAGTGGATCGCGGTGAACAGTTCCTCGGGGCGTTCGGCTTTGAGCAGGTAGCCCGTTGCGCCCGCGTCGATGGCGCGGGTGATGTCGGCGTCGGTGTCGTACGTGGTGAGCACGAGGACATGGACCGTCGGCGAGGCGATCCGGCGGGTGGCCTCGACGCCGTCGATGCCCTCCCCGAGCTGGAGGTCCATCAGAACGACGTCCGGCTTCAGCTTGGCCGCCATCGCGATGGCCTCCTCACCGCTGCCCGCCTCCCCGACGACCTCGATGCCGGGCGCGCTGCCGAGGAGGGCGAGCAGGCCGGCGCGGACGACGGCGTGGTCGTCGCAGAGCAGGGTGCGTACGGTCACGGGCTCTCCAGGGGGATCGACGCCGAGAGCACCGTGCCCTCGCCGGGTGCCGACTCGATGGTCAGGGTGCCGCCGAGCTGGCGTACGCGCGCCCGCATCGCGGGCAGACCGTGGCCCCGTACGCCATCGGGCCGGGCGTGCGGTGCGAAGCCGCGGCCGTCGTCCGCGATGTCCAGGACGACTTGGTCGTCGAGGTAGGTCAGGGAGAGGACGGCGGCACTGGCCTGAGCGTGTTCGCGGACGTTGGCCAGTGCGCCCTGCGCGATCCGCAGCAGCGCCGACTGCACGCCCGTCGGCACAGGGAGCGGCGTGCCGTCGATACGGAAGTCCGCGGACTCGCGGGCCGCCACCGCGCGCAGGGCCTCCTCCAGACTGCCGTGCTCGGCCAGGTCGGCGGGGGCCAGATCGTGGACGAACCGGCGGGCCTCGGCGAGGTTGTGCTCGGCGATCGACTGGGCCGTACGGATGTGATCGCGAGCGGTCGCCGGATCGCTGTCCCAGGTGCGGTCGGCTGCCTGCAGCAGCATCTGCTGGCTGGACAGGCCCTGGGCAAGGGTGTCGTGGATCTCCATCGACAGACGCTGGCGTTCGGCGAGGGTGCCCTCGCGGCGCTCGGTGGCGGCCAGCTCGCGACGGGTGGTGATCAGGTCGTCGATGAGGGCACGCTGACGGGCGGCGAGACGCTCGGAGTGGACGAAGACGGCCGTGGCGATCGCGGCGACGGCGGGCGGCGCGATCAGCAGATTCGGGTCGAAGCCGCCATCGGCGAGTTTGAGCTGCGCGACCATGACGAACGCGGTGAGCAGGGCGACCAGTACGAGAGCGGCGCGCCACGGCAGCGTACGCAGCCCCGTGTAGAAGAGCGGGACCGCGCACCAGGCGAGGCTGGGCGCGAGAAGGACGAGTACCATCCACACCGCGACGACCGTGACCAGCCAGGCCACCCGCCGCGGAGCGACGCGCGCGCCGAGGACCGGCCCCAGCACATACAGGGCGGCGAGCACGCCGGACAGCGCCAGAATCCAGGGGGAGCGGCCCTCCCAGGGGTGCCGCAGCAGATAGCGGGCGAGCGAGGCGCCGAGCAGCAGGAAGAACGCGACGTGCATGACCTGGGCGAGCCAGCGTGCGTCGGGGTCGGGCGGGTGCTGCACCGTGCTCACTCCATTGCGGGGCCTTGACCTGGGTATACACCGTGACCTGGGTATACACCGCCATGGTGCCCCGTCGGGAGCACCGCGGCGTCAACCGATGGGTAGACGCGCCCGTCCTCCGCCCGGCACGGCAGGAACAGCCGAAGCACGGACCGCACCGCCCCGGGAGCGGCCGGAGGATCGAATCCGGAGCGCACCCGAACCGCTCCCCGGTCCCAAGGAGCCATCCCGTGAAGAACCTCGATGCCAAGCTCGACGTGAAGAACCTCAAGAAGAAGATCCTGATCACCGCGGCCGCCGCGGCCGTCGTCACCGGCACCTTCGGCGCCGTCTCCGCGAGCGCCACCGCCCCGGCCGCCCACGCGAAGCCCGCCGCCGCGGCCACGGCCGCCGACGGCAGCCTGCGGCAGTCCACGCACCTGACGGTGGCCGCCGCGACCAAGGCCGCTCAGGCCGCCCTCGACGCCGCGAAGAAGGACAACCAGCGGATCTCCGTCGCCGTCGTCGACCGCGACGGCAACACCATCGTCACCCTGCGCGGCGACGGCGCGGGCCCCCAGTCGCCCGAGTCGGCCGAGCGCAAGGCCTTCACTGCCGTCTCCTGGAACGCGCCCACCTCCGAGCTCGTCAAGCGGCTCGCCCAGGCCCCCAACCTCAAGGACATCCCCGGCACGCTCTTCCTCGCGGGCGGCGCGCCCGTCACCGCCAAGAACGCCCCGGTCGCGGGCATCGGCGTGGCGGGAGCGCCCAGCGGTGACCTGGACGAGAAGTTCGCCCAGGCCGGCGCGGCCGCGCTCGCCAAGTAGGACACGGTGGGCGGCCGGTGGCGTCCGGGGGC